>CALBSU010000025.1 GCA_937967285.1 uncultured Acidobacteriota bacterium | reverse complement strand
AACGGCAACTCGGTGATGGGCATGTTCAGCCTCGTCAAGGACGGGAAACCGACGTTCTACGAGTTCATGACCTTCGAGAAGAACGCCGACGGGGTGCGGTTCTACCTCAGACATTTCAATCCGAAATCGGTCGCCTGGGAAGACAAGTCCTCGCCGGTCGTCTTCTCGGTCAGCATGCCCGGGCAACATGAGGTCGTCATGGAAAGAATCGACTCGCCCGAGTCGAAGACCAGACTCATCTACAAGCTGGAATCGCCCGACAGGCTGAACGCCCGGCTCGAGAAGATCGCAGACGGAAAGCCGCAGATCGAATCCTTCGATTATATCCGTGCAAAATAGAGATCAGGCGCGCAGCGCTGACAGAATGCTGTCTATCAGAATCGGGAGATCCGATCGGGAGTAGACCGGAAGGCTGAAATCCGGAACCGCCGCGGTTAACGCTCTCAGGGCGAGATCCTGATCGTCGTTGGTGTAGACGGCATCGATCAGCCCTCCGGTGAGGGCATGTCTGGCCGATGGCTTGATCTTCGGCCGGTCGACGCGGTATGCGAGAACAGCGAAAGCGGCCGGAAAATATCTGAGCAGGCTGGTCCCCTCGATAATGACGGAAGCCGAGCTGACCCGGCTCAGAGCCTCACTGATTCCGGTCTCGACCTGTCCGTCTGTCGCGATCACCCAGTGAACGTTCGTCGCGCCGGCCTCCCAGTACCTGCCGGTGTCCTTTCCCGGCGCCCATGTCTGTTCCCTGCCCGATCTGATCGTCGGCCTCTCGCCGAGAAGGCCGCTCACGCAGCAGGCCTCGGGATCCTTACCACATGACCTGTGATGGCCGCGCGTCAGCTTGATCGCCTCCCAGGGACCGCAGCCGGCCAGACCGCCGAGCAGATCGCAGACGAGCGACGTCTTGCCGGTATTAGATCCCGCCCCTGAGACGACAACTATCCTCGGATCCATAAATCAACCGCTGAATAAAAAGAGCCGGGACCGCGCAATGAGTGCCCGGTCCCGGCCCATCTGGTTGTGTGAAATCAGGCCGTCGTTGCGACGGTAGCGCCGGTCTTGTCGGCCAGCGCCGCCTGAGCAGCCGCGAGCATCGCGATCGGTACGCGATAGGGCGAGCAGCTGACGTAGTTGAGCCCGACCTTGTGGCAGAAGACGACCGATTCCGGATCGCCTCCGTGCTCGCCGCAGATCCCTATCTTGAGATCCGCGCGCACCGAACGCCCTTTCTGGACGCCGATGTCGACCAGTTGGCCGACGCCTTCCTGATCGAGCGTCTGGAACGGATCGTCGGGGAAGATCTTGTTCTCGACGTAGAACGGAAGGAAGCGTCCCGAGTCGTCGCGACTGAGCCCCATCGCCGTCTGCGTCAGGTCGTTGGTTCCGAAGCTGAAGAACTCCGCGACTTCGGCGATCCGGTTGGCGGTCAGAGCGGCGCGCGGCAGCTCGATCATCGTCCCGACCAGATAATCGACCGTCTCTTTTTCGCGATCGAAGACCTCGCCAGCGACTCGACGGACCACATCGGCCTGCAGTTTCAGTTCGTTGACGTTGCCGACCAGCGGAATCATGATCTCCGGCTTGACGACGACGCCCTCGCGCTTGACCTTGACCGCGGCCTCGAAGATCGCACGGGCCTGCATCTCAGTGATCTCGGGATAGACGATGCCGAGACGGCAGCCGCGATGTCCGAGCATCGGGTTGAACTCGTGCAACTGTTCGACACGAGCCCTGGCCTCGGCGACCGGCATGTCGATCTTGGCCGCCAGTTCCTCGAGCGTCTTGTCGTCGTGCGGGACGAACTCATGCAGCGGCGGATCGAGCGTCCGGATCGTCACCGGGAACCCGTTCATCGCACGGAAGATTCCGACGAAGTCCTCGCGCTGAAGTTCGAGCAGCGTGGCCAGCGCCCCGTGATAGAGCTCGCTCGGGCGCTTGATCTTCGCTTCGATATCCCTGACGCGGGCTTCCGCGGCCGCCCGCTTGTCGTTCGAGGCCTTCTCGAGCT
The DNA here is from genome assembly GCA_937967285.1 of uncultured Acidobacteriota bacterium. GTDB lineage: Bacteria > Acidobacteriota > Blastocatellia > RBC074 > RBC074 > JADJXM01. Next base: position 4,507 of record CALBSU010000025.1, on the reverse strand, counting down.
CGGCCTTCGCCGTCTCGAGCTGGCGCTCGAGCGATTTGTACTCGGAAGACGAGAGGATCATCTGGCGGACGCTGTCGATCCGGTCGCCCTCGAAGAACATGTGCTCGGTGCGGCAGAGCCCGATCCCTTCGGCCCCGAAACCGCGCGCAACCGTCGAATCGTGCGGAGTGTCGGCATTGGCGCGAACTCCCAGCTTGCGGAACTCATCGACCCAGGTCATGAGCTTCTTGAAGTGGCCGCTGATCTCAGGCTCGATCAGAGGCACCTGCCCGATGATGACACGCCCGGTCGAACCGTCGAGCGTGATCCAGTCGCCCTTCTTGACGATCGTCTCGCCGACCTTGAACTGCTGCTTGCCGTAATCGACGACCACGTCGCCGCATCCCGCGACGCAGCACTTGCCCATGCCGCGCGCCACGACCGCCGCGTGCGAGGTCATTCCGCCGCGCGAGGTCAGAATCGCCTGCGCCGCAACCATGCCGTGGAAATCTTCCGGCGAGGTCTCTGTCCGAACCAGAATCACCTTCTCGCCGTTCTTCCCGAGCTCCTCGGCAGTGTCCGGATCGAAGACCACCGTCCCCGAAGCCGCGCCCGGCGAGGCCGGCAACCCGACCGCCAGCACATCGACCTCAGCCTTCGGATCGATCATCGGATGGAGCAGCTGATCGAGCTGCGCCGGCTCGACACGCTGAACCGCCGTCGCCTTGTCGATCACTCCCTCGTCGACCATCTCGACCGCCACGCGAACCGCGGCAGCGCCCGTCCGCTTCGCATTGCGCGTCTGGAGCATGTAGAGCTTGCCGCGCTCGATCGTGAACTCGAGGTCCTGAACGTCGCGGTAATGCTTCTCGAGGCGATCGGCAACCGCCACGAACTGATCGTAGATCGCCGGCATCTCCTCCTTGAGCTGAGCGATCTTCTTCGGCGTGCGGATGCCCGCCACCACGTCCTCGCCCTGCGCGTTCTGGAGGTATTCGCCGTAGAGCACCTTCTCGCCCGTCGCCACGTCGCGCGTGAACGCCACGCCGGTGCCCGAATCCTCGCCCATGTTCCCGAAGACCATCGTCATGACGTTGACCGCCGTCCCGAGGCTGTCATCGAGCTTGTGAACCCGGCGGTAATCGCGCGCACGCCGGCCGTTCCACGAAGCGAAAACGGCGCGGATCGAGAGCTCCAACTGCTTGAGCGGATCGGTCGGGAACGGCTCGCCCGTCTCGGCCTTGACGATCGCCTTGTAATCCTCGATCAGCGACGCCAGAGTCTCGGCTCCGACATCAGTGTCCAGCGTCACGCCCAGCTTCTTCTTGTACTCGTCGAACTTGTGCTCGAACTTCTCGGAATCGATCCCGAGGACGATCTTTCCGAAGAGCTGAATGAACCGGCGATACGCATCGTAGGAAAACCGCTCGTTGCCGGTCAGCGTCGCCAGCGACTTGCGCGTCTCGTCGTTGAGCCCGAGGTTGAGCACCGTGTCCATCATTCCGGGCATCGAGAACTTCGCACCCGAACGGACCGAAACCAGCAGCGGGTTCTCTGTCCCGCCGAACTTCTTGCCCGTCGACTCCTCGACCTTCGAGAGTGCAGCCAGCGCCTCTTCCCACATCCCTTCGGGGAACTTCTCGCCCGAGGAGTAGTAGGCCGTGCATGCCTCTGTCGTGATGGTGAAACCCTGAGGCACCGGCAGACCGGCATTTGTCATCTCAGCCAGGCCGGCTCCCTTGCCGCCCAGCAGATCCTTCATCGTTCCCGTCCCTTCCGCCTTTCCGTCCGCGAAAAGATAGACGTATTTCTTTGTCATCGCTTTCTGTTATCTCCTTGACTCGTTAATTTCGACGGCAGAGCGCGCGCGCCGCGGGTCATCCGGTGCCCGCACCTAGCGCCTCTTTCCCGTCTCCCGTGGTTTCAATCGATCCAGAACTTCGTATGATCTCAATTCCCGTTCCAGCACACGGCTGATCAGCCGGGTCATGACGGCTCCGATCCCCGCGATCTGACGCTTCCGGTCTCCGGACATCCGTCCGATGAACTCCGCCGGTCCGAGCGTCAATATCTCGCGCACCGTCCCCCATTCCGAGGGTCGCAGCTCGTCGCCCATCCGGCCGCTGCATCCCGCGCATTGCGGCATCCCCTCGCCGGTCAGCCAGACCGATACGTTCGAGGTCAGCTCCACTCCGCACACTCCGCAATGCCGCCAGTCGGGAAAGAAACCCGACAGCTTGAGCAGCCAGATCTCGAAATACCTTGAAAGCGCCGGCAACTGCTCCGGCTCCGCCGCATCCATCACCTCGAGCGCGGCCCCGATCAGCCGGTATATCTTCTCATTCGGTTCATGATCGGGCAGAAACTCGATCACCAGCTCGGCGAAATAGTGCATCACGCCCAGCATCTCGCTGCTCATCCCCTCGAAGAACTGCGACCGGATGATCTCGCAACTCGATATCGAAACCAGGTCCCTGTTCTCCTTCTCGAAATAACCCAGCGATACCTCAGTGAACAGTTCCAGACTCGCTCCGTACCGGCTCCGCAACCTCCGCGCGCCATGCGCTACACCGCGAACCTTCCCGGCCTCCCGGGTGAAGAAGATGCAGACCTTGTCTGCCTCTTTTAACGTGTAGGTGCGGAGAACGAAGGCATCGGTTTCATGCAGCGGCATAAACCGATATCGTAAATGGTATGACCAGAATAGTAAAGCTGAAGTGCAGGCCGATGCGCCAAAGCGCGCATCAATTAATAACAGGAACGGTCATCTCTTATCCTTCAGAACGACTCTCGCCTTCGAGTACATAACAGGATAGCGCCCAGGCGGGCGGATGAGCCAGACTTCGCCCCGCCGATTGTCCTCGCCCGAAGCCTCGACAACGCCCAGATATTTGCCGTTCTCCTTGAGAAATGCGTGTTTTCCGATCGCGGGATTGCCGCGGGGCACCATACGGTAGACGTAGAAGCCGGCGCCGGCCACTCCGATCAGCAGAACGATCACAATCTGGCGAATGAACCGGAAGAAGAATTTCGACGCCAGCCACATGATCAGCGCCCCGCCCGCCAGCACGGCGCCGATGATGATTCCGCCGATCAGATAATACTCGTTCATATGGGGACGCGGGGCGGATCAGAGCGGAAGCGGATACAGGACCCAGGCTATCAGAAATCCTATTCCGACGAAGTAGGCGAAGACCTTGAACCCGTAGCGGACCCGCTCGCCGGTCGTATGATGTTCGGATGAAAGGACGGCGAATGCGATCGAGACCAGCAGCGCGAACAGAACGAGGGCCAGAAAATGTGTCATGCCTTCCTCCCGATTCCGATATCGAAGGCATCCATAACCGCCAGCATATTGAGCGCTCCGGCGACGCAGAGAAACGTATTGCCGTATTCGAAGGTTACGCGGGCGGCCTGCTCGGGCTGAACGTCGAAGCCGTAGTTGAGCGCATAGCAGACGAAGTAAGGCAGTCCGATACCCGTATCGAGGAAGCTGAAGAACCAGGTCAGCCACTCGCCTTCCTCGGGCTTGAAGAGATGGCCCTGCATGACGAATCCGAGGATGAACATCGCGATGATGACCAGGCCGATGAGCAGCCCGCGGCCGATTCTGCCGAGCACGATATGACCCAGACCGGGCAGAACCAGGCCGGCAACGCAGGCCAGCGCAGTCCGCGCCTTTGTGGCCGGTATCGGGATCCGACCCGTTAACTCTTCTTGACTCAATTTGATTCTTTCTCCCGTGGTGGCATTCATGCTGACAAATCGGGATTTTATGTTTTGGCCGTCCGGAGTGTCAAGAAACGGCGAGTCGGTCGCTCTCTGCTCTCAGCTCCTCGAGCGCGCTCTGAAACCGCTCCTGCTCGACCGGATCGTCGGGGTCCGCGACGTGAAACGGCCGGCCGATAACGACATAAGCCCGGGCGAAGGGCTTCGGGATCTCGATCCGATCCCAGCTCGGCAGCCTCCAGCAGCGGTCGAGCGAGATCGAAAAAGGCAGGATCGCCGCTCCGGATCTGGCCGCCAGCAGCAGAGCTCCCGGTTTCGCCTGATAGATCGGCCCGCGCGGACCGTCGACCGTGAAGGCCGCGCTGCGGCCGGCCTTGACTGCCCGGATCATCTGAATCAGCGCCGACCGCGCCCCGCGCGTCGAACTGCCACGCGCCGCGCCGTACCCGAACCGCTGAATGAAGCGCGCGATGTACTCCGAATCGAAACTCTGCGAGGACATGACCACGATCCCACGATCGCGCCAGAAATAGGTCGCGATCGGGATCCGGTTATGCCAGAAACAGTAGACCAGCGGCTCCCCATCGCGATGATTCTCGCCGCCCCTGACCTCGAACCGCAGGGTCATCCCGATGACGCGAATCAGCCAGTAGAGGACCACCCCCGCCGAGCGGATGATCAGCCTCTGTTTTAACGTGTACTTGTCGAGCGGTGCGAATTTGAAGAGCTTATCGGGCTCCTCGCGCTTTCGGCTCTCGATTGGTATGGTTTCCGGCATAGAAGTAGAAAGTATAAAGTA
>CALBSU010000024.1 GCA_937967285.1 uncultured Acidobacteriota bacterium | reverse complement strand
CGGATATTCTGATAACCGCTCGGGATTCCGTCGGGGAAGTCGAGAAAACCTCGCAGGTCGATATCGCCGTCGAGCGTCGATTCGACCTCGTCGAGATTCACGCCCTGCGCAGCCGCGTGATAGACGAGCGAACTCGTCAGGCAGCCCGCCAGTCCGTGCAGCAGGTACTCGACGGGATTGGCGCCGTTGTCATCGCCGAGCAGCACTGCCGGCTCGTCGTTGTCGAGCACGAAGGCCGCCTTGCGCGAGGTGTCCTCCTGGCCGGCGCCGTAGAAATCCTTGATCGTCGAGCGGTTGTGGCCGCCCTTGATCCATTTGTTCGTCGCCCGGAAATTGAACTTCGCGATCTCGGGCATCTCCCTGATCGCATCGATCGTTCCGAACAGCTTTTCGGTATTGACTCCATTGATCATCGTTTCAGTCATTTTCTCCCTCTCTGTTTAGTGTCAATTATTCAGCACGGCGACGGAAGTTACTCCGGCCGAACTCCTTCATCTGTTTAGACGTAACCCGGTAATGAATCCGGACATTGCAATTGCGGAAGGTCGTCGACGGATCGATCGCGCATTATTAGTTGTTACAAATTGCCGTGGGTGAGATAAAATAAATTCAACATTGGTCGGGTGGAGATTATGCCTGAAAAATCGAAAACAGAGATCACGCAACTTCTGGTTGCGTGGGGGAAAGGCGACCAGGATGCCTTCGGCAGGCTGATGCCTCTTGTCTACGATGAGATGCGTAAGATCGCCCGCCGATACATGAACCGCCAGCGACCGGACCACACTCTGCAGACGACCGCGCTGGTCAATGAGGCATATCTTCGACTGATCGATTCAAGCAAGGTGCAGTGGCAGAACCGCGCGCATTTCTTCGCCATCTCGGCCCAGGTCATGCGCCGGATTCTGGTCGATTTTGCCCGGGCAAGGACCAACCAGAAACGAGGAGGCGGCGCGCAGAAAGTCGTGCTGGACGAGGCGCTGGCCATCTCGGCAGAGCCCGGCGCGGATCTGGTCGCTCTCGACGACGCGCTGAACGATCTGGCTGTTATCGATAAACGGCAGAGTCAGATAGTCGAGCTCCGTTATTTCGGCGGATTGAGCGAGGATGAAGTGGCGGAGGTTCTTGGGATCTCGTCGCGGACCGTTCGCCGGGACTGGAGTCTGGCGCGGGCATGGCTCTATCGCCAGCTCAACCGGGGGGAGGGTGATGGATCCTGAGAGGTGGGAACGGATCAAGTCGATATATCACGACGCACTGGAGCTGCCTGCGGAACAGCGATCATCCTTCCTTGACCGCGAATGCGACGGCGATGCCGGCATCCGACGCGAGATCGAGTCGCTGATAGCCGCCAATGATCAGGCGGGCGATTTTATCGTCTCCACCGCGCTCAAGGACGCCGCAAGGATCATGGCGTCCGACAATCCCGATTCATTTATCGACCGGACGATCGGCAACTACCGAATCGTCGCCCATCTTGGATCAGGCGGCATGGGCGATGTCTTCAGGGCCCGGGATCTGAGGCTGGGTCGTGACGTTGCGATCAAGACCATTCCGCCTGAATTCTCGCGCGATGAGGAACGCCTGAGGCGCTTCGAAATCGAGGCGCGAGCCGCCGCCTCGCTCAACCATCCCAACATCTCGACTCTCTATTCGGTCGAGAAAGATGACGGGATGAACTTCATTACGATGGAGTATGTAGAAGGGCAGCCTCTGCGGGAGATGATTCCGCCCGGCGGGCTGCACCTGGATACATTCCTGAGATGGTTCACGCAGATCGCCGACGGTCTGACTCACGCGCATGAACGCGGAGTAATCCACAGGGACATCAAACCGGCAAACATACTGATCAACAATCAGGGCGTGCCGAAGATCCTCGATTTCGGTCTGGCACGGGTCAACATCCCGGGTCCCGAACACACGCCGGGCAGCGAAACCCTCAGCCTGACGACCGAAGGCGTAGTGCTCGGCACTCCGGCTTACATGTCGCCGGAGCAGGCCGAGGGCAAGGAGGTCGATCAGCGCAGCGATATCTTCAGTTTCGGGATCCTGATGTACGAGGCGCTGACCGCGCGCAAGCCGTTTCAGGGCGACAGCTTCGCCGCGCTCATGAGCAGCATTCTGAAAGAGGAGCCGGTTTCGGTAACAGAGATCAGAAACGGCATTCCGATGATGCTGGTCAGACTGATCAAACGCTGTCTGAGCAAGAGCCGTCAGCACAGATACCAGACGATGCGCGAAGTGCGGACGGTGCTTGATGAGATCAAAGCCGACTACGATGCGAATCCGGCGGATATCAGTTACAGCTCGCTCTTCAGGAATTTTCGCGCGTCGAGAGGGAAGAAGAGATTTCTGGTCCCCGCAATCGCGTTCGGCCTTCTGACCTTAATCGCCGGATGGTATTTCATCAGCAGGTATTTGCCGGACGAGCCATTGCCGATCAGCGTGGTTATCAGGCCGCCCGCCGGGATCCAGCCCTTTCTGACCGAATCCAGGATTTCTCCCGACGGCAGAACGATAGCGTTCTCGGCCATCAGCAATGACACCAGGCAGCTCTGGTTGCAGAGCATCGACGAGTTCGAGGCGCGGCCGCTTCAGGGCACGGATGGCGCTCGCGATCCTTTCTTCTCACCGGACAGCACTTGGCTCGCCTATTTTCTTGAAAACGGGGCTCTGAAGAAGATACCGCTCGCGGGCGGAACCCCGCTCACGATCGCCGAGGCCGGTCAGGTTATCGGCGCGGCAGACTGGGGAGAGAAGGATGAGATCGTCTTTTCGGCCCGGGAAGGGCTTGCCCTTGTTTCCGCAACCACGGGCAGAACGCGTCAACTGACGAAACTCGATGAGTCGAACGGCCACAGGGCTCACCGGTACCCGCGATTTCTTCCCGATGGCGACCGCGTTATGTTCACGGTCGTCAGGGATGCCGAAAATCTGGCGGCCGTGGTCGATCTGTCAGAGGGCCGAATCAGGCTGCTCGAAGATCTGGGGGCCGCCAGCTATGCGCAATATCTCGAGAGCGGGCACGTCATATTCGCTCGCGGCAAGGAGCTGCTTGTCGCACCTTTTGACGTCGACGGCCTGCGGCTCAAGGATGCTCCGACACCGGTCATGGGCGGAATGTTTTTTATGGCCAATCTTCAGGTGTCAGACAACGGTACGCTGGTCTACCTTCCGGACACGCTGATGAACAACAATTCGCTGGTCTGGGTCGATCGCGCCGGACAGGCCAGGCCGGCCCTGCCGCAGAATGCGAACTTCAGGTCGCCGAAGATCTCGCATGACGGAAAACGATATGCGGTCGCCGTCGGGGACGACATCTGGGTCTACGAGATCGAGACCGGCAGGGGGTTGAGGCTGACTTTCGACGGCGAGAACATGAGTCCCGTCTGGTCGCCCGACGACAAGATGATCGCCTATGGATCAAATAGCGGGGGAAACTGGACTCTCAATCTCGTCCCGGCCGATCATTCGGATGCGCCGCGCGTGATCGCCACGCGCGATCAGCGAATACTTCCTTATGCCTGGCATTCGCGGGATTCAGTGCTCGCCGTAGTCTACAGCGTCAAGTCCGAAAATACCGATATCGGACTGGTCTCGACGACTGATAAGGATTTACAACCCATCTTCAACGCCGGTTATATCGAGGACGTGCCTGATTTTTCGCCGGATGGAACCTGGCTTGCCTATTTCTCAAATGAGACGGGCAGGGTCGAGGTCTACGCCACCTCATATCCGGATCGAAGCCAGAGGATGCCCGTCTCGAGAGAGGGCGGCATGTATCCGAGATGGTCGCGGGACGGTCGGGAGATCTTTTTCCGCAGGGGCGCCCGCTTGTATACGGTTCCCGTCACGTCCGGCACGAAACTGACGGTCGGTACTCCGCGAGTTCTTTTCGAGGGGCGTTATCTGACCGGCTTCGATGTTACATCGGACGGCTCCCGCTTCCTGATGGTCAGGAACGAGTCGGGTACTCTGCCAAACGACGTTCACCTGATCGTCAACTGGGCGAGTCGTATTGAAAGCCTGATCGGAAAAGGGAAATAATTTGAAGATCGACGGGCGTTTCAGTTGCGTTCAATCACATAGACATTATGCAACAGGCCGGCGCGGATGGTCTGTTTCTCGACGCGCAGGCCGTTTCTGACCGCAACTCGCGCGGACGGCATGTTTTCGGGGCGGATCAGGGAGATGATTCGCTTTCTCCCGAGCTTATCGAAGCCATATTCGATGCATGCACGTGCCGCCTCGGTCGCATAGCCGTTTCCCCAATGCGTCCGGTTGAAGTGGTACGCGCATTCAAGTTCCCGGTCGCCGTCGACATCCTGCCAGACCAGCCCGCAGTCGCCGACGACTTCTCCTGTCGATTTGAGTACCACCGCCCAGAGTCCGCAGCCGGCTGTCCGGTAGCGCTCGAGGTTTCTCTCGATCCATGGCAGCACGTCGCTCCGTCCGAACGGCGAAGGGAAGTAGCGCATCGTTTCTGAATCGCAGATGATCCCGGCGATGTCGTCTTCATCGCTCGCGTTCATTTCGCGCAGAATCAGTCGTTCAGTTTCGAGCATGGTCTTCGAACTCACTGTGAATCTCCCGGGCAGGCCCGCTGAAGCCCTGAAATCTTTACATCTCCGGTGAATCTATCTATAGTGACGGCGAATCATCACCTGAAAAAAACAGACGCAAAACATTTCAACAGAATATGAGCGATAATTTCAATCAACAGGTAGCGATTGTGACCGGGGCTGCTTCAGGTCTCGGGCTGGCCATCTCGACGAAACTTCATGGACTCGGCGCGACCGTTGCGCTGATCGACCGGGGCGGAGAGGCGCTCGATAAGGCAGCCGGCGGTCTGGGCGAGCGAGCCGTCGGAATTGCCTGTGACGTCACCAGCCTCCACGACGTCGAGCGGATGGTGCGGCAGGTCGTCGAGGCATACGGAAGGATCGACGTTCTGGTCAACAGCGCGGGCGTGACGGGCGCGACGGGGATCAGGTCGCACGAAGTCGATCCGGACGATTTCAGATTCGTCTTCGACGTCAATGTCAACGGGTGTTTCAACACGGCGCGCGCGGTTCTTCCTCACATGCTCGAGAGGGATTACGGACGGATCCTGCATATAGCTTCGATTGCCGGCAAGGAAGGAAATGCCGGAATGCTGGCTTATTCGGCATCCAAAGCGGCAGTAATCGGAATGACGAAGGTTCAGGGCAAGGAGTACGCCGAGACGGGGATAACGGTCAACGCTCTTGCGCCGGCCGTCATCCGCACGGCGATGGTCGAGGCCATGCCCGAGTCGCAGGTCAAATACATGACCGACAAGATCCCGATGAAGCGCTGCGGCACGCTCGATGAGATCGCACACATGGCGACTTTCATCGTCTCGCCCGGAACCAGCTTCACGACCGGATTCACCTTCGACATGACGGGCGGAAGAGCTACGTACTGATGAGATTTTTCAGGCAACTGCTCGACGAGGCGTCATCGCTCTTCTTTCTCGGCGTCGGCGTCAGCGGAATGCGAAAGATCGAGAGAGAGCTCGATCCCGCCGGCATTCCTTCAGACGGAAGATGGCGGGTGAGCGGCCTGCGCGCTGAGGTCTCTGAGCATCGCGGCGAGCGGGCCGTACTGCTCGAGTGCGCCGATCGTGACGGTCTGGCCTGGTTGGAAGATCTGCAGTTCGCCGAAGGCGAGATCCGCATCGACTGGGCCTCCGGCGCCGGTTCATTGGGTATCGCGCTGGATGTCAGGGATAGAGAACGCTTCGATCTGATCAGATTTTCATCGCAGCGATCCGGATCGTGGACCGTCGAATTCGTTTCAGCGCTGTCAGGCGCGTCCGAGCGTCAGGTTGTTGCCGAACTGAACGGTGTCGATCTCGACTGGGTGAGGCTCAAGATCGTCATCCAGAAAGACAGGATCGCGGTCATCATCAACGATCACAATATCCCCTGTCTGCGCGTGTCCGACTACCGTCCGGAACCTCCGGGCGGATCCATAGGGCTCTGGCTCGGGCAGGGCTCAACCTGCTACTTCACCAATCTCAAGTGCGTCGAGATCAGAAAGCAGATCAGAATCTGATGCTGCGCGGATGAACGAGATGATACGTAAGGCATTCGTCATGCAGTTGCTCCCAGGTCAGGCCGATGAGTACAGACGCCGTCACGATCCGATCTGGCCCGAACTGCAGGCGACGCTGACATCTCACGGAGTGAGAAATTATTCGATCTTTCACGACAGGGAATCGGACAGGCTCTTCGCCTATGCAGAGACAGAGTCCGAGGAGTTGTGGCAGAGCATTGCCCAAACCGAGGTCTGCCGGAGATGGTGGGCCTATATGAAACCTCTCATGCTGACCAATCCGGACGACAGCCCGCAATCGACCGGTCTGGTCGAAGTGTTTCACATCGATTGAGGATTAAGCCCAGTAATGATGCGTTACTTCATTTCCATTCTGCTTTTGTTTGCCGCGGTTTGCGCCGTTCCGGGAGCCGCGGGAATCGGTCCGGCCGCACAGTCGAGACCGAACATCCTGTGGATTTCGGCTGAGGACATCAGCCCGGATCTCGGCTGTTACGGCGATCAGTACGCGGCGACTCCGAATATCGATCGCCTCGCCTCGCAGGGAGTCCGTTACGACAAGGCTTTTTCATCGGCGCCGGTCTGCGCTCCCAGCCGCTCGGGAATCATCACCGGAATGTATCCGACCAGCATCGGATCGATGCACATGCGATCGAAGGCCGTCCCGCCGCCGGGCGTCAGGGCCTTCACCGAATACCTGCGCGCGGCAGGATACTACGTCACGAACAACTCGAAGACCGATTACAACTTCGAGGCGCCCCCGTCCAACCGTCCGCCGGATACGGTCTGGGACGAGACCGGAAACAAGGCCCACTGGCGGAACCGGCCCGACAGGAATCAACCATTTTTTTCGGTCATTAATTTCACCGTCACGCATGAGAGCCAGATCAGGGCCGAAGACGCGCAGTTTGTCCGGAATGCCGCGAGGTTGCGCCCGGAGCAGCGGCACGATCCGGCGAAGGCGCAGATACCTCCGTACTATCCCGACACTCCGCTGGTCCGGAAGGACTGGGCCCGTTACTACGATCTGATCAGCGCTCTCGATTATCAGGTGGCCGATGTTCTGAAGCAGCTCGAGGAGGACGGTCTGGCCGAGAATACGATCGTCTTCTTCTGGGGCGATCACGGGCGAGGGCTCCCGCGGGGCAAGCGGTGGGTCTACGATTCAGGCATCAGGGTGCCGCTGATCGTCAGGTGGCCCGGAAAGATCGCTCCCGGGAGCGTGAGCGACGATCCGGTCAGCCTGATCGACCTCGGGCCGACAGTCCTTTCGCTGGCCGGCGTTCCGATTCCGTCGCACATGCAGTCCCAGGCGTTCCTCGGTGATCAGAAGAAGCCTGCGCGCCGTTACGTCTACGCCCACCGCGATCGAATGGACGAAGCCTACGATATGATGCGCGCCGTCAGGGACAAGCGCTTCAAATACATCCGCAACTTCTTCCCCGGCCGGCCGTATGCTCAACACATCGCATACTGCGAAGAGATGCCGACGATGATGGAGATGCGGCGGACTTACAAGGATCACATGAACGCGCTCGGCCCCGGTTACGGCAAGGCGCTGAACGACATTCAACTGCTCTTCTTCAGGCCGGAGAAGCCGCCCGAGGAGCTCTACGATACAACACGGGATCCGCACGAAGTGAGGAATCTGGCCGGTTTGTCGGAGTATCGGAGCGACCTGCTCCGAATGCGCGCCGAGCTGGATCGATTTATGAAGGAGACGAAGGATCTCGGCCTGGTGCCGGAAGCCGAACTGCGGGAGCGGATGCGGCCGGGCGGCGTCTGGGTTGCGGTTGAGGCTCCGTCGATCAGGCAGTCATCGATTGCCGGAAGCCGCGTTCGTCTGGAGGCTGCTTCATCGACTCTTGGCGCCTCGATCGCCTGGACGACGGACGCGGGGGACAATCCGAAGTGGAAGCTCTATTCCTCTCCGGTCGAGATCGCCGGGCCGGCGGTTGTCCGGTTCAAGGCCTGCAGGTTCGGGTTCCTCGACAGCCAGGAAGTGAGAAGAACGATCGAATGACGGGCCGGCACCGAGATCGAGCCCCTCGACCATCATCGCGGTTCAAACACACGACACGGGAGACAGATAATGAAACTCGTTGCCCTGGACTGGGCGATCATCGCCGTCTACTTTCTGATCAGCCTGTCGATCGGACTCTATTTCACGCGACGCGCCAGCCGCAGCACGGATGAGTACTTTCTGGCCGGACGCACGTTGCCGTGGTGGCTGGCGGGCGTTTCGATCGTCGCCACGACCTTTTCGTCTGACACTCCGCTGCTGGTGACAGGTATCACCGCGCGCGGAGGCATTGCCGGGAACTGGGTCTGGTGGGCGTTCGTCCTGTCGGGAATGATGACGGTCTTCTTCTTCGCCAAGCTCTGGCGGCGGGCGAACGTCATGACCGATGTCGAGTTCGCGAGTATCCGTTATTCGGGCGGAGCGGCCAGCTTTCTGCGCGTCTTCCGTGCGCTCTATCTCGGTCTGCCGATCAACGCGCTGGTCGCGGGATCGGTCACGCTCGCGATGGTCAAGATCCTCAAGACCATGCTCGACATCAACGAATGGACGGCGGTCCTGATCTGTTTCGCCGTGACAGGGCTCTATTCGACGCTCGGCGGTTTTCTGGGCGTTCTGTGGACGGACTTCTTTCAGTTCTTCCTGGCGATGCTCGGTTCGATCGTGCTGGCGATCTATTCGGTTGACGCCGTGGGCGGAGTCGGAGCGATACCCGCGGGCCTTTCGCAGACCGGCCGTAATCCGGAAGGTTTTCTCAGTTTCTGGGCCGACCCGTCATCGACATATCTTCCTTTCGTGACCCTCTGCGTCTTCTTCGCGGTGCAATGGTGGGCGGCGTGGTATCCGGGGGCCGAGCCCGGCGGCGGAGGTTACGTCGCGCAGAGGATGTTCGCGGCGAAGGACGAAAAGTCGTCGCTGCTGGCCGTCCTCTCCTTCAATATCATGCACTACACGCTGAGGCCGTGGCCGTGGATTCTGACCGCCATCGCCTCGTTGATCTATTTTGCCAACGACGCCGCGGTCAAGGCGGATCCGGAATCGGGTTATGTCCGGATGATCGCAGAGGTGCTGCCGTCCGGCTGGCGCGGAATTCTGGTCGCGGGAATGCTCGCCGCCTACATGTCGACGATCGCGACCCAGCTCAACTGGGGGGCGTCATACATCGTCAATGACGTCTATCGACCGTTCATCAAGCGCGGAGCGACCGAAAAGCATTACGTTTTCGCATCGAGGGCTGCCTCGGTGATCATCATGATCCTCAGCGGAGCCGTTTCGCTGGTGCTCGGCAAGGTGACCAACGCTCTCGACTATCTGCTCGCGATCGGCGCCGGAACCGGAATGGTGCTGATCCTTCGCTGGTACTGGTGGCGCGTCAACGCCTGGTCCGAGATCTCAGCGATGATCGCCGCGACAGTCGTTTCGCTGACGCTTCAGCTCTATGTCGGTCCCGCCGGTTTCGGCCTCGATCCGTCGAGCAGCTACGATTCCCAGGTCTTCTCGACATATTCGCTGGTCATTACGACCGCGGTTGTCACGCTGGTCTGGATCGCCGTCACCTTCCTGACCCGTCCGACGGATCAGCAGACGCTCCTCAGTTTCTATCGCCTGACGCGGCCGAGCCGCGGCGGATGGGGACCGATCGCGAAGCTGGCGCCGGATGTCGAGCCGTCCGAGGGCTGGGGGCTGAAGTGGCTTCAATGGGCGCTCGGTTGCTTTCTCGTCTACCTGTCGCTGTTCGGCGTGGGAAACATCATCTTCGGAAACTATCTCCGCGGGATAATCCTTTCGCTGATCGCCCTCGTAATGGGATGGATGATTCTGAGAACTCTGAGGGGCGCCCCGCTTGCGGGCGCGAAGTGATCAGCGACTCAAATACTAGGTAAACAAAGTTTCTTAGGATTTTTGACGCCAAGAAGCCAACAGTGCCAAGAGTGGATAAAGGATGGCATTATTGCAGTTTCCTCCATCTTGGCTGTCTTGGCGCCTTGGCGTCTACATCCAAAAACCATTTGTTCCACTGCAGTAATGGTGTTCGATGAGCGAACAGGATAAATTTCTGGCCATGGTATCGGCGCGCGCCGAGGTGGATCTGCGGCTCAGCGATTTCGAGCCGCGGACGATGCTCGATACTCCGGAGCATCTCCCCGAAAAGTCGCGATTCCCGGCGATCGATTTCCACAATCATCTGGATGCGATGGAGCCGGAGGATCTGCTGCCGCTGATGGACAGGTGCGGGATCGAGCATCTCGTCAACATCACGATGAAGGTCGGCGATGACGGGCTGGCGATGATACGGAAATTCTCCGGACATCCGACGGGCAGGTTCTCGGCGATCGGCTGGATGGACTGGACCGATCTGATCGAACCGGGGTTCTTCGATCGTTCAGTCGAACGACTTCGCGTGATGGCGGATCAGGGAGCGATCGGACTCAAGATCTGGAAGGATCTCGGGACCAGCCTGCGTGACGGGAGCGGGGAACTCCTCAGAGTCGATGACGAGAGGCTGGCGCCGGTCTTCGACGAGGCGGCGCGACTCGGGGTTTTCGTCATGTTCCACATCGCCGATCCTGACGCATTCTTCCTGCCGATCGACCGTTTCAACGAACGATACGAGGAGCTGGCGGCCCACCCGGAGTGGAGCTTCCACGGATCGAGTTACTCGAAGACGGATCTGCTCGCCCAGCGCGATGCCGTCTTCGCGCGTCATCCGGAAACTTCATTCATCGCCGCGCATGTCGCCGAGAAACCGGAAAACCTGAACTATGTCGGCCGTCTGCTCGAAAGTCATTCGAATCTGAGCGTCGATATCGGCGCCCGCGTGGCCGAACTCGGGCGGCAGCCCTACACCGCGCGCGATTTCTTCCTCAAGTGGGCGGATCGGATCCTGTTCGGGACCGATCTGGTTCCGGACGATGAGATGTACCGTCTCCATTTCAGATTCCTCGAAACATCGGACCAGTATTTCGACTACCCTTCACATGCCTCGAGGCAGGGGAGATGGAAGGTCTACGGTCTGAATCTGCCCGATCCGGTCCTGCTGAACGTCTACCGCGAGAACGCGCTCAAATTCCTGAAACCCGGCTCGAATCAGCGGGCGTGAGCGTGAGGATCGCCTTCCTCGAGATTCAGATCGTCAGGCCAGTGCAGTTCGACTCCTCGTCTCTCGAGCATCCTCTGATAATCCTCGAGCAGGCCGGCAGTCTTCAGCACCTGTCGCGGCGAGCATCCGCGATCGAGGCAGAATGCGGCCAGCGCCCCGGCCGCTTCGCCGATATTCCATTCGACTGGATGCAGCCGATAGCAGCCGTTGGTGATGTGAGTGGTTCCGATATTTTTGCAGGCGGGAAGCAGATTCTCCATCCGCTGAGGGATCAGAGCCCCGAGCGGGATCTGAAAGGGAAGCGACGGGACATCGATGTAGTTGTCGCCGCCCGTCGAGGGGTGCAGGTCGATCCGGTAGGAGCCGATACCGACCGTGTCCGGACAGGATTCGGCCAGCGTCATTCCGGGCCGCAGATCTTGTGAAACCTGCTCTTCCGTGATCGTGAATTCAGCGCGAATCCGGCGCGACTCGCGAATGTATGGCATCTTCGCCAGGCCGAGATCGCCCTCACGACTGCCGGTCACGTCTCCGCGCAGTTTGAGCCCCTTCCATCCCGTGCCACCGTCCGGGCGCGGAGCTTCCGTCTGAAGCCAGTAGATCAGTGAAAGGCTCTGCTGCCGCGCCCGCAGGATGTGCGTCTCCCGCCCGGCAAGTGAGAGGTTGCAGATATCGCCGGGCAGGTAGTCCGTCTGCGGCCAGTTGACCAAGCAGAGATCGCCGTCGAACGCGCCGGTGAGGAAATTCCGCCGGTCGAGGATCCTGCGATACGTCCATAAGCCCGAGAACGCCCGCCCCGATTCGCCGACCGGGTCGAAATGATAGCTCA
>CALBSU010000023.1 GCA_937967285.1 uncultured Acidobacteriota bacterium | reverse complement strand
GAAGTGCTGATCAAAGTCGCGGCATGCGGGATCTGCCATTCGGACCTGCACCTGGCGCTCGGCGAATGGGATCTTTTGAGGCCGATCACGAAAGTTCCGCTGATTCTCGGACATGAAGTCACGGGGACGGTCGAGGCTCTCGGTGAAGGCGTGACCGATTTCAGAATCGGCGACCGGGTCGGGGTGCCATGGCTGCATTACTCCTGCGGCGAATGCGAATACTGCAAGGCCGGACGAGAAACGCTCTGCGCCGGGCAGAAGATCACAGGCTGCACGGTCGATGGCGGCTATGCCGAATACATGAAATCCCGCGCCTCGCATACCGTCAGATTGCCGGATAATCTCGATTTCGATGAAGCGGCGCCGCTGCTCTGCGCGGGGTTGACCGTCTACACCGCATTGAAAAGCTCCGGAATCCTGCCCGGGCAGACGCTCGCGATATTCGGCGTCGGAGGTCTCGGGCATCTGGCGATCCAGCTTGCGGTCGATGCCGGCGCGACGGTCGTTGCCGTCGATCTCTCGGACGACAAACTCGAACTGGCGAAAGAACTTGGTGCATCGCAGATCGTCAACGCCTCGCACCCTCAGGCTTACAAGGACATCAAGAAGCTGACCGGCGGAGGCGCTCACGTCGTCATGGTGACCAGCGGATCGCGCGCGGCATATGAAACGGCGCTCCGGTCGCTCCGGCGCGGAGGCACGCTCTCGATCGTCGGCATGGCGCCCGAACCGGTGCCGCTTTCGACCGTCGCAATGGTCTCGGGAGAATACAGGATCGTGGCGTCGGCTGTGGGCACCCGCGAGGACCTGCGGGCGCTGCTTGACCTGGCGGCGAGGGGAAAAGTCCGCTGCCGCATCAGGACCTGCGGAATGGACGACGTCAATTCGGTTCTGGATGAGATGAGACAGGGCCGGCTGGTCGGCCGGGTGGTAATGAAGATCTGATCAGCAATGCTCAGCGTGATCGGTTGCCGATCATCTTCTCGTAAAACGCTCCGGCGCCGATGATGACCAGGCTCGTCAGCCAGACGTAGAATCCGATCCGCAGAGAGCTCAATTCAAGGTTCCGCCCCGGAGTATCCGGCAGGACGACGATCGACTTGCGATTAATCAGAAATGAACCCGCGGCGAATATCAGCGAGAGCGCCGCGAAGGCGAGCGAGAGCGTCCACCTGCGAAAGATGAATAAGCCCATGCTCGCCAGCCATGCCGGGTTGGCGAGCCAGGCAACCTGACCGACCAGCACCGCCATCCATCCCTGCAGCAGTATCGAATAACCGTAGTAGACCTCGATCGTGCCGTTGCGGAATTCGAGACACGGCAGCGTACAGGCCGCCAGATAAAGGAACAGACTGGCGGCGGGAATATACCATTTCGACTGATCCGGCACTGCGTTAGCCATTTCCCCTCCTGGATCCCATTATTCACTGATCAGCGAGCGATGATGCGTGAAATCGCCGGCGACGTCACGGACTATGCCGTTATGCAGCGTCTGCATCGCGCGATACATTGCAACGCGATCATTGTCGGGACTTACCCGAGTCGATTCATCGAGCGTGATGAACCGGTCGCAGAGCGATTCGATCGAAACATCGTTTCCGTGGAGCCGGCGCCATGCCCAGACGGCCTGAATCGCCGCGCCCGAGGCCGCGCCCTCTTCGTTGCCGACGCAGACCACATCGGCATTGAAGACATCGGCCATGATCCGCCGCCAGGCGGCGCTCTTCGATCCGCCGCCGGTGGCGCGGATCTCGCGCGGTTCGACTCCCAGTTCGCGCAGCCTGTCGAGACCGTAGTTGAGGCCGAGCGTGGTTCCTTCCATCGCGGCGCGAGCGAAGTGGGGAACGGTGAAGGTCCGGTCGCGAAGTCCGAAGTAGATGCCGGTCCCGTCGGGAGCGTTCGGCGTCCGTTCGCCTTCGAAGAAGGGAATCAGCAGGAGCCCGTCATTGCCCGCCGGGACGGACTCGACGGCGGCCGAAAGCTGATCGTGCGAGAGCCCGAACCGTTCCCTGACCATCTCCGTCGCAACCGTCACGTTCATGGTGCAGATCAGCGGAAGCCAGCGCCCTGTCGAATCGCAGAACGCCGCCACTTCGCCGAGCGGATCGATGATCGGTTTTTCCGAACACGCATAGATCGTTCCGGAGGTGCCGAGACTGACGGTTACGACTCCCTCGCGAACATTGCCGGTCCCGATCGCTCCCATCATATTGTCGCCGCCGCCCGACGAGACGATCACCTCCTCGCTCAGGCCGAACTCGGAGGCCAGCTCGGGCAGCAGAGTCCCCGCGATCTCGTGCGATCCGATCAGCGGAGGCAGCATGCCCCTGATTTGCGGCTCGATCGCATCGATCGCCGCATCTGCCCAGACGCGGTTTCTGACATCGAGCAGGGCAGTGCCGGACGCATCGCCGCACTCCATCGTCTTCCGGCCGGTCAGCCTGAAGTTGATGTAGTCGTGCGGCAGCAGGATCCACCTCAGCCGGGCGAAGTTCTCCGGCTCGTGGTTCTTCATCCACAGGATCTTCGACGCGGTGAAGCCCGCCGGAACGCCGTTGCCGACGGCTTCGATCGTCCGGTCCAGCCCGCCGAGCCTGGAGATTATCTCCTCGCACTCCGGACTGGTCGCCGTGTCGCACCATAGTTTCGCCGCGCGGATGACTCGATCCTGTTCGTCGAGCGCGACGAAACCATGCTGCTGTCCTGAGACCCCGATCCCGCGCACCTCGCGCGGGTCGATGCCCGATTTATCGAGAGCCTCGATGATCGTCTCCCGGACAGCGGCGATCCACGCTTCGGGTTCCTGCTCCTTGTGGCCGGCCGGAAGCCCTTCGATCAGATCGTAAGTCCGGGAGGCAGAGCCAAACACCCGACCGTCATCGCCATCCATGACGATCGTTTTCGTGCTCTGAGTGCCGCTGTCTATCCCGATGAAGTAGTCGCTCATTTCAGCCCTTGACGAATGAGTTACGCAGAGTGCCGACCGATTCGATCACTACATCGAAGACATCGCCGTCCTGAAGCAGCCGCGGCGGCTTTCTGAAGACGCCGACGCCCTCCGGGGTTCCCGTTGCGAT
>CALBSU010000022.1 GCA_937967285.1 uncultured Acidobacteriota bacterium | reverse complement strand
ACAACCTGATCGGTTGCGCAGTGGTATTCATCGTTGGCATGATCATCAGTCTGATAGAAAGTAGAAAGTAAAAAGTAGAAAGTAGAAAGTTAGAAGTAACAAGATCAGGTCTGACCGATCGTGGATGTCCGGAGGCTGAATTTGGCCCGGTCCCTGGGGGCCGGGAAAATGAATATTTACATCGAGGACTTGTCGATGAAGCGCTTAGTCGTAATTTCGCTATCCTTATTAATATGCGCGCAACTCGCGCTCTTCAGCGTCACGGCGGACACTCGCCCGACAGCCGAAGACCGCGGTGCGAGCGGTCTGGCGATGACGCTGCGGCGACTCCAGACGATCGCCAGCCTGCTCCATACGGCCGCGCATCCCGACGATGAGAGCACTGAGCTGCTGGCATACGTCGCGCGGGCCCAGGGCGCGCGAGTGGCCTATCTCTCGCTCAATCGCGGGGAGGGCGGACAGAACGGGATCGGTCCGGAACTGGGAGAGGCGCTGGGCGTGATCCGCACCGAGGAGCTGCTGGCGGCGCGCAGGCTGGACGGCGCCGAGCAGTACTTCACACGCGCCTACGATTTCGGATTCACTCTCTCGCCTGAGGAGACTCTGCAGAAATGGAACCGCGAGGAGGTGCTCGGCGATATGGTTCGAGTGATCCGCCGGTTCCGGCCGCTGGTGGTCGTCGCCGGATTCACCGGCACTTCGCGCGACGGTCACGGCCAGCATCAGGTTGCCGGGATGCTGACGCCCGAGGCGCTCAAGGCCGCCGCCGATCCGTCGAGGTTTCCGGAGCAGATTCAGAAGGAAGGGCTGCAGCCGTGGAAGGCGCTCAAGGTTTATGGCCGCATCTTCGGGCAGTGCCAGGGTAACTGCGCCGAGTTCGACGTCGGGATATATGATCCGGTCACCGGAAGGTCCTACGCCGAACTGGCAGCCGACGGGCGCAGCCGTCACCGCTCGCAGGATTTCGGGATGATTCAGGCGCGCGGATCCCAGGTAAGATCGTTTCCGCGCTGGGAGAGTTCGATCGAAGTTCCCGCGAAGGAGATCGATCTCTTCACCGGCATCGACACTACTGTGACGGGCATCGCTTCGTTTGCCGGGGCCGATGGCGAAAGGTTCAAGCCGTCGCTCCGGAAGATTCGGGAACTGGCGGCCGCGGCCTTCATCGAATTCAAGGCCGAGCAGCCCGAGGCGATCACTCCGCATCTGGCTGCCGGGCTGCGCGAGGTTCGCCATCTGAGGGCCGAGCTGAAAGGGCTCGATCCGGTCTCTCGCGCCACCGTCGACGGTATGCTTGCGCGCAAGGAGCAGGAATTCTCGGATGCGCTGATTCGGGCTCACGGCGTCGTTGTGGACGCGCTGAGCAATACCGAGATCGTCACGCCGGGCGAGTCGGTCGATGTCCGGACCAATGTTTATATCGGCAGCAGCCACAAGCGCAGCCAGCCGGCGTTTTCGAGGACGATCGAGCCCGTCCTGCAACTGACGGTTCCGGCCGGCTGGCGGATCGATTCCGGCCCGGCCGAGGATGAGGCGCCGGCCGGCCAGATGGCCTTTCTGCGCAGCCGCGAGAGGCCCGACCTTTCTTCGAGTTACCGGGTAAAGGTTCCAGATATTGAACCGCCGACGCAGCCGTACTGGCTGGCGCGCCCGCGGACGCGTGAGCAGTTCGACTGGGACGATTCGATGCCGCGGAACCTGCCGTTCGCCCCGCCGAGGATGACGGCGCAGGTCGCGCTGACGCTCAACGGAGAGCGCGTCGTCATCAATCAGCCCGTCGAGTACCGTTTCGCCGACAAGACCTTCGGCGAGATCCGTCGCGGCCTGAAGGTCGCTCCGGCGCTGACGCTGACCGTCCAGCCATCGCTGCTGGTGATTCCGGCTGCGGCCAGGGACAGGACCCGTGAGATCTCGATCGAGATCACGAGCAATGCGCGCCGCCCCGTCAACGGCAGTCTGAAGCTGATCGTCCCGCAGGGCTGGAAAGTCGTCGCGGATGACCGGCCGCTCGCCTTCAACGGGCAGAACGAGAAGACGGCCCGCACCTTCCGCGTCACTCCGCCGGCCGGCGCCAACGGAACTTTCGACATCAGGGCCGTGGCCGAATCTGAAGGAACCAGTTATTCGACCGGCTACAGCGTCATCTCGTATCCTCATATCGAGAAACACCTGATCTATCATCCGGCCGTATCGAAGATCGAAGTCTTCGACGTCAACGTCGCCGAAAATCTGAAGGTCGGTTACATCATGGGCAGCGGAGACGACGGCCCGCGAGCGCTCGCTCAGATGGGAGTCGATGTCAAAATGATCGGCCCCGACGAACTGGCCTCGGGCGATCTCTCGAAATACGACACGATCGTGCTCGGCATCCGCGTCTACGAGGTCAATCAGGACGTCATCGCCAACAACAAACGGCTGCTGGATTACGTCGCCGGCGGAGGCACGCTGATCGTCCAGTACAACAAGACCGAATTCGAACGCGGCAACTTCGCGCCCTATCCCGTCAAGATGAACCGCGGGCTGCGGATCACCGACGAATACGCGCCGGTCAAAATCCTGGTCCCGGACCATGCGCTCTTCAACTTCCCGAACCGGATCACCGGCGAGGACTGGAAGGGCTGGGTGCAGGAGCGCGGATTATACTTTCTAAACGACTGGGATTCGCGATACACTGCACTGCTTGAAGCCCCCAGCGAGAGCGGCGCGCCGCTCAAGGGCGGCCAGTTGATCGCGCAGTACGGAAAAGGGAACTACATCTTCACCGGATATTCATGGTTCAGGCAGTTCCCGGCGGGCGTCCCCGGCGCTTACCGTCTGTTCGCCAACATGGTCAGCCTGCCGAAAAAGAGATGAATCACCGACTCGTTTGCCGCCTCGATAAAGATTCAGGAAAGCAGAGGTAAGCACAATGGCAGTAACAGCAACAGCACCGGCACGCGTGAGAGATGTCCGCGAAGGGCATCGACTGATCAAGACCATCACACTGGTTGCACGACCGATGACACCCGAGGCTTTTGCGCCTTACGGAGAGATCATCGGCGAGCGCGGCGACATCAGACTGGATCTTGGCGGCGGAAATGCCGGCCTCGCATCGCAGACGGTCGAGGCGCGCCCCCTGAGTTTCGATTTTCTCGGCCGGCACGAGAAGACCGAGCAGGTCTTCGCTCCGATCGGCGGAACCCGGTCCATCATCGCCGTCGCCCTGACGGACGAAGAGAACCGCGCGATGCCCGATGCCGACCGCATGGCGGCTTTCATCATCGACGGATCGTGCGCCTTCAAGCTGCATCGCGGAACGTGGCACACCAGCGCCTTCCCGCTCGGCGAAAGCGCGACATTTCTGGTCATCGACCGCGAGGGCACGCTCGAAAACGACTACGACCTTCGCGACCTTAAGACCTCACTCGGCGTGGTCGTCGAGATTCGCAACGATTAATTTGTCTGGAGATTGAAGTTTGAAATACGGGAAGTACCTTTTCAGATCCATCTGTGCCGCGACGCTGGTCGCAGCCTTCTTTCTTTCGTCCTGCAGTTCGGACCGGAGCGTTGTGACTGAGTCGGGTTCGGGAAACGCTCCCGTCAATCCGCCGGTTACCGCGACTGCTCAGCCGACACCGCAGGCAACTCCGGTTCAGGCTGAAGCCAAGGCATCGCCGACGCCCAACGAGATCCTTCGACAGGCACAGGCGCGTCCGGGCGTGCCGGTGGTCGTCCCGGAATCCATGCGACGTCCGCTCAATTCCGAGGAATTGCAGCGCGCCCTGCAGCAGATGCCGCCGGAAGTCCGCGCCCGCATCCTGCAGGGACAGCCGGGACTCAAAAAACAGTAGAAAGTAAAAAGTAGAAAGTAGAAAGTGCAAAACCTTTCTTCCTTTTTACCTTTAAAACAGTAGAGGGTAAAAAGTAGAAAGTAGAAAGCCCAAAACCTTTCTTCCTTTCTACTTTCTACTTTCTACTTTCTACTTTCATGAAACCGACCAAACTCGCGCTCGCCTTCTCGGTCGGGGCGATGATCACGTCCAACATCGTTGGCGGAATCGTCGTCGGTTATCTGCTGGACAAATATTTCGAGACCGGTCCGGCGATGATCGTGACCGGATTGATTCTGGGAACGATCGGAGCGTTCGCCGGTCTGTACAGGATCATGTCCCGCCTCAGCGGCAGTGACGATACCTGATCAGGAGTCAGCCCCATGTCATCATTCAGAAGATTCACCCTTGCCGTTATCGTGACGATCGCCGCTTTCGCCTGTTTCGGTCGGGCGATGGCCTGGCAGGACGGGTCGGTCCCGGCAAAGCCGAGCTTTTACGAACCGGCGATCTCTCCTGACAATTCCGAAATCGCTTTCGTGTCGGGTGACGACATCTGGACGGCGCCGATCGGCGGCGGAGAGGCGCGGCTGCTGGTCTCTGACCCGGCGGAGGAGTCGCGTCCGCTCTACTCGCCTGACGGCCGGCGGCTCGCCTTCATCTCCGACCGGACGGGCAACGGCGACATCTACGTGCTGACCCTGGCCACGGGCGAGTTGACGCGGCTGACCTTCGACGACGGATCTGAGCAGCTCGACGCGTGGTCGCGTGACGGCAAGTGGATCTACTTCACCTCGTCGAGTCAGGATGTCTCGGGGATGAACGACCTCTACCGCGTCAGCATCGATGGGGGAACTCCGATGGTGCTCAGCTCCGAGCGCTACGTCAACGAGTTCTGGTCAGCGCCTTCGCCCGACGGCCGATCTGTCGCATTCAACGCGCGTGGAATCGCCAATCGGCAATGGTGGCGGCACGGGCGGAGCCATCTGGACCAGTGCGAGATCTGGCTCAAACGGGACGGCGGCGGGTACGAGAAGCTGACCGAAGGCGGAGTCAAGGAGATGTGGCCGATGTGG
>CALBSU010000021.1 GCA_937967285.1 uncultured Acidobacteriota bacterium | reverse complement strand
GCCGTCGACAGGTAGTAGTCCAGATGCGCTCCGTTCGGCGGATATTCCGGCGCATCCGGCGAAGCTCCGGATGCGGGATAGCGGAGCCTCATCGCGTCGGCGGGTTGAAACAGAAATGCCGCCGCGTTCGCATCGAAGGCCTGCCCGTCGCGTCCGGAACGCCGGGCAACCGTCAACTGCTGCAGCGGAGTGATGTTGTCCATGATCCAGAACGACCGCCCCATCGTCGAAATAACCAGGTCCTTCCGGTGAACCTTGATGTCGGTCACGGGAGTCACAGGCAGATTCTGCTGCAGCGACTGCCAGTGAGCTCCGTTGTCGAACGAGACGAAAGCGCCGAACTCCGTCCCGGCGTAGAGCAAGCCCTCGCGGTCCGGGTCCTCTCGCACCACTCGCGTCGGCCAGTCCGCGGGAATCCCGTTGCGGCCGTCGGTCAGCCGCTTCCACGTCTGCCCGTAATCGTTCGTCATGTAGATGTAGGGCTGCCAGTCGTCGAGTTGATACCGATAGACGGCGATGTAGGCCGAGCCCTTCCGATGCGGCGAATCCTCGATGTTCTGCACGCGCCCGCCCGGCGGAAGATCCTTCGGCGTCACATTCTTCCAGGTTTTGCCGTTGTCCCGCGTGACGTAGACCGGGCCGTCGTTCGACCCCGTCCAGATCACGCCGCGCTCGATCCTCGATTCCTCGATCGCGTAGAGCGCGCTGTAGACCTCTTCTCCGGTGATGTCCCGCGTGATCGGCTCGCCCGATAGAACCTGTTTGTCCGGCTCGTTGGCCGTCAGGTCCGGGCTGATCACCTCCCAGGTCACGCCGTCGTCGCGCGTCCGGTGCAGAAACTGCGATCCGTGATAGACGACTCTCGGGTCATGCGGCGAGACCTCGATCGGTGACTGCCTGACGAACCGATACTTCATGTCCTTCGGATTGTGCCCGTACCGGTTCTGCGGATAGACCCAGTAATGCTTCTCCTGGCCGGTCTCGGTGTTGTATCGACCGAATTCGCCCTTGCATACGCCGTAAACGATCTTACCCGACGGCGTCGTGCGAATCTGGCCGGTCTCGCATCCCGATCCCTGAATCCATGTCTGATCCGGCGTCGGCCGCCACGAATAGGGCGGCAGGCTGTCGACGATCAGAGTGCTGTTGTCCTGCTGCGGGCCGTAGATCCTGTAGGGGACCTGTTCGTCTACATCGACCATGTAGATCTCAGCCGTCGGCTGATTCATGATCGAGGACCAGCTCCGGCCGCCGTCCTGAGTGACGTTCGCACCGCCGTCATTGCACTGGATGGCGATGTTCGGATTGTCGGGATTGAACCAGATTCCGTGCGTGTCGCCGTGAGGAACGCTGATCGGCGCCCAGCTCCGCCCCCCGTCGACGGATTTGAGCAGGCTCAGACTGTTGACCCAGACTTCATTGTGATTCTTCGGATTGACGTCGATATTGTTGAAGTAGAACGGCCTCGAACGCAGCGCGGCATTCGAGCTGATCAGCTTCCACGTAGCGCCGCTGTCGTCGCTCCTGTAGACGCCGCCCTCGTTTCCCGGCGCCTCGATCAGCGCGTAGACGACCGCGGGCTTCGACTGCGCGACGTCGATATCGATCTTGCCGATCAGATTGCCGGGCAGTCCGCTTGTCACGTGAGCCCAGTTCTCTCCGCCGTCGGTCGATTTATAGATGCCGCCTTCCGACGCCGACCCGCCGCTGATGATCGTCCACGGCTTGCGCTGCGCGCGCCAGGCTCCGGCGTAGACCTCGTTCGGATTCGACCAGTTGATCGCGACCGAGGCGAAACCCGTCGCATCATTAATATAGAGCACTTTCTTCCACGTCTGCCCGCCGTCATTGGTTCTGAACACACCTCGCTCAGGGTTCGGTCCGAACGGATTCCCGATCGCGGCGACAAAGACGATGTTCGGATCCTTCGGATGAACGACGACCGCGCCGATCTGCCCGGCGTTTCTGAGTCCGATGTGCTTCCATGTCCTGCCGGCGTCGGTCGATTTGTACATCCCCTTGCCGATGATGATGTTGCTCCGGATCCCGTCGCTGCCCGTTCCGACGTATACGATATCGGGATTCGAATCCGAGACATCGATCGCGCCGATCGACGGGGTCTCGATCTGTCCGTCGGTCACGGGCACCCAGGTGATGCCGTAATCAACAGTCTTCCAGACTCCACCTCCGGTCGCGCCCATGTAGAATGTCGACGGCTGAGTCCGCACGCCAGCCACCGCCGTCACTCGCCCGCCACGGTGCGGACCGACCGACCGCCATTTCAGATCACGATAATGCGATAACGGGACGACGGCGTTCGAGTCCGACTGCGCCTGAACCGAAACTCTCTGCTCCGGCAACAGTCCCGCCACAACAATCAACAGAACGAAAAGAAGAATGGATGAACGGTATCCTGACATATTTTTTCCCCGTTTATGGAGTGCGCCGCCCGCGGGCGGCGCTTTTCATTCAAATTTGTAACTACGCAAAGAGTTATTAAACGCCAAGCCGCCAAGATGGCCAAGGGGGGATTAAGGATGGGATTGTACAAATCTCCTCAAT
>CALBSU010000020.1 GCA_937967285.1 uncultured Acidobacteriota bacterium | reverse complement strand
AGTAGAAAGTAGAAAGTAGAAAGTAGAAAGTAGAAAGTAGAAAGTAGAAAGCGTAACGATTTTTGCGTTACATGGTTCCAGATTTACGCGCTTTCCGGAGTTCTCTTTCTACTTTCTACTTTCTACTTTCTACTCATTTTCATTGACTGAACGATATCTTAATCCCTGACTTACTGGCCTTGCCAGTGGTGCCGACCGTGGCGGTGACGACGATATCGACATCGGCCTGGCCCGCCAGTGAAGGAACGAGTCTGAGATCGATGATATCGACTCCGGGAACGCCGGACTGGGCGCCGAAGAAAGTCGGCGTCAGATCGACGGTGCCGACCTTGACCGTGACGCTGTTCGCTTTCCGCCATCCGGTGCCGAAGAGGCGCAGGACATTCGGATTCGCTTCGGTTCCGACCGCACACGGCGGATCGGTGTAGGTGATCGAGCCGTCGCTGTTGACCTTACCGCATTTCGCCACGGCTCTGCCGTTTCCGTCATTGGTTGTGGTGAGCAATCCGGGCGATGCCTGTACGACCGTCACGCGCCCGCGGAAGATCTTGCCGTTGTTGTCGACCACGACTTCGACCGCCTGAGCGGGCTTGACCAGATCCGGGACGACGAAGTCGATCCTCGACGGGGAGATGGCCGTGATCAGAGCCGCCAGGCCGGCCACGCTGACCTTGACGCCGCCGAGCTGGGTCGTACCGCCGGGGCTGGTGGCCGTCGAGTTGGCGATGTCGGTTCCCTGCCCGACCGCGAGCGCGCCCGGCGAGATTACCGTCGCCTCGAAGCTGGCTCCGTTGGAGACCGAAACGACATCCTCGAGCGGCAGGAACGAGATTTTGGACTTGTTGCTCTCGACGTTGGAGGTGATCGGAATCACGCTCAGATCGAGATCGGTCTTGTTGGCAAGGTCCTTCGTCAGCGTGACGTTGATCTGGTCCAGTCCGGGGAAATCGGGCTGGGCGCCGGCGAAAGTCGGGCTCAGCGTCACATCGCCCACCTTGACCTGAATGCTCGCCGTATTTCGCCAGCCGGTGCCGTATATCGTCAGAACATTGAGCTGGGCATCGTTGCCGACGCGGCACGGCGGCGCCGACAGCAGGAAGCTCATGCCGTCCGGTGAAATGGTCCCGCACTGAGCCGCCGCGCGCCCCATTCCGTCACCTGTGGTCGTGAAGACGCCGGCCGAGAAATCGACGATCTTGATCTTGCCCGCGCTCTGGACGCCGTTATTGTTGATTCTGAAATCGATCGCATCGCCGTTGGCGGCACCCGGCGGCACGACCATGTTGATCTGTCCCGGCGAGACATAGATCAGACGCGCCGCGAGTCCGCCGACGGTCACCGTCACGCCGTTCAGAATGAACGGCAGATTGGTGCTCGGAGCGCTCATCGTCGCACTCGAAAGCTGCGTTCCGAAGAGCGCGACCAGCGATCCGCGGGCGACCTCTGTGTCCTTGAAGCTGGCCGCATTGGTCATCTTCGCGGCTTCGGAATTGACCGACGTGACCGGCCGGATCAGCGCCTGGAACGGGTCGTCGACGATCGCGGCGTTGCCGGCGATGCTGCGCGCCGACGCGGTGAACGTCACCAGGTCTCCGCCGACGTTGACGAACGGCTGGCGGACAGTGCTCCGCTGGTCCTGGACCAGATCCGAAAGCGGCGTGAAGGTCAACTGCCTGAACTTGTTGCCGGCGATGTCGTAGCGGAAGATCTCGCGGCTGCCGTCGGCATTGTCAGCCGTCACGCTGCTCGACGATGCCGGCGTCAGATTGAGAACCGAACCGATTGCGATATAGGTTCCCGCCGAATTGATGCTCGGATTGAAGTTCAGATCGTTCTTGAAGATGTCCGCCGTCGGCTGATCGGTGATCTGCTTGAAGACCGGAGTACCGCTGGTCAGGTCCGCGAAGAAGACCTCGCGCGTCTGGTCGGCATTCTTGTTCTCGAAATTGCCCGCCGATTCGAAGACCAGCCGGTTGCCGTCATCGCTGACCGGCTTGGAAAACGCGTTCAGCACGTTGACAGGCCCGCCGATCGGGACCGCGGAATTGCCTGTCGTCTCCGTTATCTGCTGCATCGTGTTTGCGGGATCTCCGACCTTGTACCTGAAGATCTCGCCGTTGAAATCAGTGTTTTTGTTCGCTCCCGCGCTGCTGAAATTGAATCCGGAGAGGAAGATCAGATACTGGCCGTTCCCGCTCAGCCTGGGACTGGCGTTGAATCCGCGAACCGTGAAATTTACCAGCGAATCCGCGTCCCTCGTCGCCGTCACCTGGCTGTAGGTCCGCGCGGTGACGTTGTATAGAAATATCTCGCCGTTGCCGTCCGGAGCCTGGTTGTTCGAGCCTTCGGTCAACGCGGTGAATGCAGAGGCTCCGCCGGCGATCGCCTTGAAGACCCTCCTCGTCGAGACGAACCCGATCAACGACCCGTTGTTATTGATCGTCGGCGCGTAGTTGTTGTAGAGGCTGTCGACGACCTCGGTATCGCTGTTCTTTTCCGTGTCAGTGATCCGCCTGACGGAGGCCGGCTCCGTCGCTCCGAACGGGAGGTCCGCAAGATAGACCTCGTAATTGCCGTCGTCATTGGTCGTGCCGCCGAGTCCGGCATTCGAGACGAAGACGATCTTCGTTCCGTCGCCGCTGATGGCCGGAGTCTGATTATTTATGAACCTGAGGGTCTTGGTCGAATCGGCCGGATCCTTGATGTCCGTCGTGTCCGTGATCTGAATGATGCTCCGCGTATCGACATCGTAAACGTAGATCTCGGTGTTGCTGTCGACGTTCCGGCCGTTGTAATCATTAATTGATTCGAAAACCAGACGCCTGCCGTCGTTGCTCGCCCCGCGGACGAAGGTCCCGATCAGGTTGGTCGGCACCGGCAACTGGATGATCGCCACTTCATCGACAGGGGTCTGTTGCGCGCTGATCGCCCTGTCGCCGACCACGAAACCGGTTATCGCTATGATTGCTGTGATAAGAATCCTTTTCACGCTCGCAGACTCCTTCATCGAAATGCCTCTGCTTCCATTCACACGCGATGCCCGATCAATGACCGGCAACCGGCATTTCGCGATATCATTAATTATTATTTGAATACAAGTGGCGGATTATACCCAGACACGCTTCAGTTGTCGAATGTCGCGGCGTAATTGACGCTCTACCGGCCCTCGATCATCAGAAAATGCGCAGGGGATGCATTGCCGGGCAACGCATCCCCCTCAAACTCCCTTTTCCCTGCTTTTTCCGCACTATGCCGCCCTGGGACCGACATACTGATCATACCTCCGCAACGGCTCCCAGTCCCGAATCTCCTCCACCACCGGCTCCGGATATCGCTCATCCAGATCTACCATCTCCACCGCCTCGATATAGACCCGCTCCAGATTCTCCGGCAAAAATCCGTTCCTCTGACACGCCGCAACATGCCTCCTGACTATCAACTCAACCTTCTCCCGCTTCTCCTCCGCCAGATCCTCGATCATCCTGATCGTCTCCATCGTCAACTTGCTCATCCCTCTTCACCCCTTTCTGCCCTTCATTATTAAAATCTAAGAAAGCATTGATCGTTCATCACCCCCCTGGGGATGGGGGATCTCCAGCTGTCGATTGAATGAAATCGGAGAAAACTCTTGCAGATTCCGGGGAAAAAAAGGTTCTCGGGCGATATTTCTCGGGAAGCCCGGGAAAAATACGGAGGGTGCAGAAGGAATTGACGATTAAAGAATGAGTGAGGCACACTTGTGATCTTTCGGACAAATCAGAAAGAGCGGGATGGGAGATGGCAAAATACGAACGACACATATTCATCTGCACGAACCGGAGGGCGGCTGAAAGTCCGCGTGGATGTTGCGACATCGAGGGGCTGGGTGAGCTGCAACTGGCCTTCAAGAAGGAGTTGTCGGCGCGGGGGCTGAAATCGCGCGTGAGAGCCAACAAAGCGGGCTGTCTGGATCAGTGCGAGCATGGGCCGATGGTTGTGATCTACCCAGAGGGCGTCTGGTACGGCGGGGTCAAGCTGTCGGACGTTGAGGAGATCATCGAATCGCATGTGGTCAATGGAAAGCCCGTCGAGAGGCTGCAGCTCGGCGAGGAATGCATCAACACGGCCGAGTGCGAGCACAGGTCTGAAATAAGGAGTTAGGCGTGGCGATACCGGCTCCGATCAGACTGGTCACGCTGGGCGGGGGGACGGGGCTCTCGACGCTGCTCAGCGGTTTCAGGAGCCGGCTCAGGCCTCCCGGGAACCAGTTTTCGCTGACGGCGGTCGTAACTGTGACCGACGACGGCAAGAGTTCGGGCCGGCTGCGTGAGGAGTTCGGTGTCCTGCCTCCCGGCGACATACGCAACTGCCTGACGGCGCTGGCCGTGCCTGACGAGATGATGACGCGGCTCTTCCGCTACCGATTTCCGGGAACGGGACCGCTGGGCGGCCATTCGCTGGGCAATCTGGTGCTGATCGCACTGTCGCAGTTGACCGGAAACTTTCTGGAAGGAATCGAGGAGGCTGCGCGGTTGCTCAACGCGGATGCCCGGGTGCTTCCCTCGACGCTCGACAAAGTGGATCTGGTGGCGGTGACGGAAGGCCGGCGGACCCTGAGAGGTCAGGTTGCCATCAAGTCATACAACGAACCGATCCGCAACATT
The DNA here is from genome assembly GCA_937967285.1 of uncultured Acidobacteriota bacterium. Classification (GTDB taxonomy): domain Bacteria; phylum Acidobacteriota; class Blastocatellia; order RBC074; family RBC074; genus JADJXM01. Next base: position 2,018 of record CALBSU010000020.1, on the reverse strand, counting down.
TCGCTCGATCCGCCGGATGCCACGGCGCTGCCCGAAGCGGTCGACGCGATCCTGAGCGCCGACGTCATCACGATCGGCCCGGGATCTCTCTTCTCGAGCGTCATCGCCAATCTTCTGGTTCCGGGCATTCGCGAGGCGCTGACCAATACGCCGGCCACCAAGATCTACATCTGCAACGCCATGACCGAATTCGACGAGACCGACGGTCTGACGGCGGTCGATCACCTCAGGCGGCTGCTCGACCACGCGCCGGGGCTCAAACTGGATTATGCGATCTTCAACTCCTCGCCGATCTCTGATGAGATGAGGGAGCGGTACGCGCTCGAGAAGGCCATTGCGCTGGAACCGCCCGGTGAACCTCCCGGGGATCTTGCCGGGATCAAATTCATCTCCCTGCCGCTGGCTTCAGAACATCTTTTCGTCCGTCACGATCCGGCTCGTCTGGTCGACGCAATTTTTAAAGTGTACTCAGCCTGACGCTCACGTATAATGGTCTTCACTCTACGCCGCTGAGAACCGCGCAAACCACTTCATACAAGCCATCATAGAGGTAACGATCCATGAAAACTCCTGTCAACGTACTGATTCTTGCAGCCGGACTTGGGACGCGCATGAAGAGCGACCGCGCCAAAGTGCTGCATAAACTTGGCAGCCGGCCGCTGATCGGGCACGTACTCAGAACCGCGTCGGAACTGGATCCGGCGGGGATATTCGTCGTGGTCGGCCATCAGGCAGAGCAGGTCGAGGCCGCTGCGCGCGCATCCGTGGACGCGGCGACCGCCGGGAAGCTGAGATTCGTTCTGCAGTCCGAACAGAAAGGCACCGGGCACGCGGTGATGTGCGCCGCCGATGTGCTGAGGGAGGCGCAGGGCTTGCTGGTCGTCTTTTACGGCGACACGCCCGCGGTCCGGGCCGGGACACTGCGAGAGCTGATCGACGAACACCGGCGGGGCGGCCACGCGGCGACTCTGATCACTATCCGTCAGGACGATCCTCCGTCATACGGGCGCATCATCCGCGATGCGGAGGGTAAATTCCTGAAGATCATCGAACAGCGCGACTGCACTCCGGAACAGCGCGCGATTACGGAACTCAACCCTGGATTCTACTGCTTCGACATTCCGGGGCTGCTCGCCGCGCTCGGTAAACTTTCGCCGCAGAATGCTCAGGGAGAGTACTACCTGACGGACGTTCCCGAGCACATGCTCGCGGCCGGGCTGTCGGTCGGCACCGTTCTCCACGAAGACGCGCACGAACTCGACGGCATCAACACTCGCGCCGAACTGGCCGCGATGTGGAAACGGGTCAGGCTCGAGACGCTCGACCGCCTGATGGCTGAGGGCGTGACGATCGTCGATCCCGATTCGACCTACATCGACTCGTCGGTCAGAATCGGCCGCGACACGATCATCCATCCCCAGGTCATCATCGAAGGCGATTCGACGATCGGTTCCGGGTGCGAGATACATTCATGGTCGCACCTGACCGGCGTGACGATCGGCGACGCCTGCACGGTGCTCAACAATTGCGTCGTCGTCGACAGCACGCTGACCGCCCGCAACACGATCGGGCCCTTCGCCCACATGCGCATGCGCGCTGAGCTGGCCGAAGAGGCGGTCATCGGCAACTTCGTCGAGGTCAAGAAATCGAAGCTCGGCCGGAAGACCAAGTCGATGCACCTGACCTACCTCGGCGACGCCACGATCGGCGACCGCGTCAACATCGGCGCCGCCACCGTAACCTGCAATTACGACGGCAAAAAGAAGCATCCGACCATCATCGAGGACGACGTCAAGATCGGCTCCGACACCATGCTCGTCGCGCCGGTCCGCGTCGGCAGAGGATCGGCCACCGGCGCCGGCTCGGTCGTGACCAGAGACGTCCCGCCCGATACCCTCGTCGCCGGCGTCCCGGCACAGATCAAGAAGAGATTGAATGAATAAGAAGTTAGTAGAAAGTAGAAAGTAGAAAGTAGAAAGTAGAAAGTAGAAAGTAGAAAGTAGAAAGTAGTACTAGAC
>CALBSU010000019.1 GCA_937967285.1 uncultured Acidobacteriota bacterium | reverse complement strand
TAGAACTCCGCGACCGTCTCCACCACGTACCGCTGCTGCTCCTCGGTGAGTTCGGCATAGATCGGCAGGGAGAGGCATTCGGTGGCGGCCTTTTCGGTCTCCGGCAGATCCCCCTTACCGTAGCCGAGAAAAGCGAAGCATTCCTGCATATGGAGCGGGACGGGGTAATAGAGTTCGCAGCCGATTCCGGCCCTGATCAGGTGTTCGCGCAATTCATCCCGGCGCGCGCATCTGATCGTGTACTGGTGGAAGATGTGACGGCAGTCGGGGTGCACGTAAGGCGTCTTGACCTGATCGATTCCGGCCTCGGCAAAGAGGGCGTCATAGCGGGCGGCATTTGTGATTCGCCCGTCGATCCACTGATCGAGGTATTTGAGTTTGACGCGGAGGACGGCGGCCTGGAGTGCATCGAGGCGCGAGTTGATGCCGACGACCTGGTGGTAGTACTTGGGCTCCATGCCGTGGACGCGGAGGATGCGAAGTTTCGCAGCCAGGGCGTCGTCTTCGGCCGTCATCAGACCGCCGTCGCCGGCGCCTCCGAGGTTTTTGGACGGAAAGAAGCTGAAGCAGCCGACCGCACCCATGGTTCCGGCGCGGCGTCCGCGGTAATCGGCGCCGATGGCCTGGGCGGCATCCTCGACGACGGCCAGGTTGTGGCGTCCGGCGATCTCGAGAATCTCGTCCATGCGTGCGCACTGCCCGTAGATATGAATTGGCATGATGGCGCGGGTGCGCGGGGTGACGGCGGCTTCGATCCGACCGACATCGATATTGAAGTCATCGGGATCGATATCGACATAAACGGGTCTGGCGCCGAGGCGCGTGATGGCGCTGGTCGAAGCGAAGAAGGTCCAGGCGGTGGTGATGACCTCGTCTCCGGGGCCGATATCGAGTGCCATCAGAGCGAGCAGCAGGGCGTCTGAGCCGGAGGCGCATCCGATGGCGTGGCGGGCCCGGCAGTACTGGCCGGCCTCCCGCTCGAAGGCCTCGACTTCGGCGCCCATGATGAACTGCTGTCGATCGAAGACGCCGGCGACGGCCTCAAGCACCTCTTCGCGGATCGATTTGTGCTGTGCGATTAAATCCAGTAAGGGAACTTTCATAGTAGTAGAAAGTAGAAAGTAGAAAGTAAAAAGTGAAAAGTGAAAAATGAGAGTGGCTCCTGCCCGAAGCACTACAAAACAATACTTTATACTTTCTACTTTCTACTTTCTACTGAAATCACACTCAGAATAAAGAGCGCCGTGAAAGCGTTTGCGGCGATCTGAAGGTTGAAGTCGACGGCGCTGTGAAGGAGGATGCCGGTCAGCGAGACGATGCCTCCGATGAGCCATGCGCGATCGCGGCTGCGCATCGAATCGAAAGCGCGCCAGTTGGTGCGGACGGTGCGGGCGGCTTCGAACAGGAACCAGAGTGCGATTAAGGCGCCGATCAGTCCGGCGTCGGTCAGCAGTTGCAGATAATCGTTATGTGCCTGTTCGAGGCGTTCATATTTCGCCGAAGAAGCCCCGTATGACGGGTAGATGGCCGGGAAGGCGCCGATTCCGATTCCGGTCACCGGGTGATCGGTGAAGATTCGCCAGGAAGACGACCAGTATTCGATGCGCGTGGCGACGGAGTGTTCCTGGCGACCGAGCATGCCGAATCTGGTCATGAGGGTATCCCCGCCGATCCAGAAGGCGAGCAGGCCGGCTCCGATGATCAGTAACGCGGGCAGCAGGACCTTGCGGATCGAGCCGATCGACCCGGTTCGGTGAAGGAGCAGGACGAGGAGCGCGATCTGGATCGTAAGGATGAGCGTGCCGCTTCTTGAGAGCGTCAGGATTGCGGCCGCGGCCATGACGATGACGCTGATAAACCAGAGCGAACGTTTTTCGCCGTCGATTCTGACCAGCAGCGCCCAGGCCAGCGGGATCGGCAGCAGCAGTTCGATCAGGCCGGCGAAATGATTGTAGTTGCCGTAGGGGCCGAACGGTGCGGCGTAAGGCGTAATGGTGCGGATCCAGTACATTTTGCCGGCGTAGGTCAGTCGCTGAACGATAGCGAAGAGCGAGACGGCGAACCCGAAGATCGAAAAGATGACGATGGCGAGGCGTCGCCGCTCGGGCAGGTGCATGACCTGGAGTGCTGCGCAGAAGCAGACGAGCAGGGCCAGGATCTTGAACGCGGCCTCGCGGGTTGCATACGGATCGAGGGAGAGGGTTCGCGATGCGAGTTCAGCGATCGGGACAGTTTCGGGAGAAGCCGTCTGAACCGGTGCGCCGAATGGAACAAACTGAATCAGGGCAAGCAGGAAGAAGGCGGCGAACGGGAGCAACAGCCGCAAGCCGGTGAGCCTGATTCCGGGATCGATGACGGGTCTCAGCGCAAGCAGACCGGCGAGAAATATCGTATTGAACTGGAAGATGGCGAGCGACCACGGCTCGACCGTCCCGAAGGCGAGGACGGAGAGGACGATGGCGGCCATAAGGTCCCAGAAGATGACGCCGTCGATTGGAGTTTTGGTGCCCATATCAGCCTCAGCGGCCGGAAGTTTCCGGCTCGTCCGGAAGAGCTGTCAGAGAGAAGTCATCGTACCAGAGTTCGGTGATTCTGGCGCGGTCGATCGTTTTGAGCCGGGGCGCGCGGATTCCGATGCGCAGCCCGGTCGTGCCCTCGGGTATAGTGAACTCGATCATCTGCTCGCTCCATTCGGCGCTCTCCCGCGGAGCCAGCGATCTGATTGCAAACCCACCCTGTCCGGCGGCGTCGGAGATCTCGACGAACGGAGTCTCGTTCGGGACGCCCGGCACGTTGCGGGTTCTGACGGAATATTTGAGCCTGTACCGGCGTCCGGGAGCGACCGCGGTCCATTGCCATGCCTGCTCGAAATCGGATCGCATAGTCGACGGGAACTGCAGATGGAGAGCCCAGGCTCCGCTTCTGGTGATCCTGCCCGCGCGGCGGCAGATGACCTCAGGGTGCCGGCCGATGATCCAGTCGAAGCCCGCATCGAGAAGTTCGGGCGCCTGCTCGCTCAGCGGCGGAGACTCGAAACCGGGATTGAAGATCAGGTTCTCCGCCGCATCGCGCGACCTGCGACCGAGCATGCCGGCCAGTCCCGCCCAGACCTCTTTCGCTTCGGCGAAGCGACCGGTGGACTGCAGGCGGCGCATGATTTCGATTGTCGCGGCGCGGAAGGAAGGCGGATCATCGCCGCCGATCGCGCGCCAGAGTTCGAGCGACTGGTCGAGCGAACCGTTGCGCGCGAGGAATGATGCAAGCGCTGCCTGAGATGCGGGATCGGCGGGGGCGACGCGCCTGAGCGCATCGAGATTATTGCCGAGGGCTCCGGCGACGGCGGCGAACGCGTTATCGGCGGCGCGCGGGTCGATTCGGCCGGATGACCCGCCGGAAAGCTCGATCGCCTTCCTGAAGTCATCGAGCGCCTGCTCGACGCGTCCGTCGCGGAGTTTGTAGTTGGCCAGGGCCCACCGCGTCTCGAAGTATCGCGGGGCAAGTTCGACCGCGCGGTTGAGCGCAAGGCCTGCCTTCTCCCTGAGCCCTGCATTCTCGTATCCCCTGCCCAGCTCCAGCCAGAACCGATAATCGCGCGGCGAGAGGATGGCGGCCCGCTGCAGCAGGCTGACGGATTCGTCGGGCGAGGGAGGCTCGGCGCGATAGAGCAGGAACTTACCGAGCGCGGCGACCGCGCGCGGATCGTCGGGAGCGAGATCGACGGCGCGGCGCCTGGCGGCTTCGCCAGTTCCGTACTGGACGAGCAGCGCTGACGCCGACTGACGGAGGACGGCGACGCCGATCCAGACTCCGGCCGGCACGATGACGGCCAATACCAGAATGCGCAGGATGCGTGGGATCATCGGCGACGGGATCAGGCCTCTTCGTGATTATTGAGATAGGAATACTTGTAGTTGTAATGATAACCGTCCTCCTTCAGGTCGATGCCGTTGAGGACGATGCCGAAGATCCGCGCGTTGACGTCGATCAGCGCCTGTTTGGCGCGCTGAACCGCCTCGCGCGGAGTCTGACCGCTCTTGACCACGATCACCACACCGTCGACGATCGGGGAGATGATCAGCGCGTCGGTCACGTGGATGACCGGCGGAGAATCGATGACGATATGATCGAACCGGGATTCCAGATCCGAGAGCAGGACGCGCGGCTTGATCGAGCTGAGCAGTTCCGAGGGGTTCGGCGGAACCGGCCCCGCGGGAAGGACGAATAGATTCGGCACCTCATGCTGGTGGATCAGCGATTCGAGCCGGATATCCCGCGAGAGATACGTCGAGAGCCCGACCTCGTTGTCGACGCCGAGGATCTTGTGGCAGCGCGGCCGCCTCATGTCGGCATCCAGAACCAGCACTCGCGCGCCCGTCTGGGCCAGCGAGATGGCAGTGTTGGCGACGACGGTCGTCTTCCCTTCCGACGGGTGGCTGCTGGTGATCAGGATCTTCCTCGGCGCGCGTTCGGCCGATGAGAGCAGAACCGATGTCCGCAGTGCGCGATAGGATTCGGCGAACGACGAGACCGATTCATGCCCCGAGATCAGCTCCTGGCTGTTGAGCGCCAGCGCCGATGACTTTCCGCCCTGTCCGACCCTGCGCCTGCGCGCGATGCTCTGCAGCGACGGAATCGCCCCGAGCGACGGCAGTTGAAGGATCCGCTCGACGTCATCGGCGTTGTTGATCGTATTGTTGAGATACTCGAGGAAGAATGCCAGACCGACCCCGAGCCCGAGCCCGATCAAAAGGCTCAGTCCGATATTGAGCATCTTGTTTGGCTTGACCGGCGCGATCGGCACCTCGGCCGCCTGGACGATTCGGATGTTCGACGGCCGGTAGTCGCTCTCGACCTCTGCCTGACGCAGCCGCTGCTGCAGATCCTCGAAATTCTTGCGACTGGTCTCGATCTTCTGCCTGAGCAGCCCGAGCTGTGTCGATTCGCGGTTCTGCTGAATCGCCTCGCCCTTCGATCTTCCGAACGACTGGCGCAGGTCCTCCTCGCGTTTCCTGGCGACCTGATACTGCGTCTCGATGTTTCTGACGATTCGGACCTTGGCCTCGCCGAGCTGCGCCTCGAGCTGGCGAACCTGCTCCTGAACCTGTCTGACCGCAGGATAATTTGGCTGATACCGCGCGGAGAGATTGGCCAGCTCCTGCTTCTGGCGGCTCAGCTCGCGTGAGAGCGCCTGCACAGTGGGATCGTTGATGACGGGCGGAAGGTCGTCGGCCGGGACCTCCTTGCTCCGCTGATAGAGCGCCTCGGCCGCGCGCCGGTCGTTCTCGGTATCGGCCAGTTGACGGTTGAGCTGTTCGGCTCGCGCGATGGTGATGTTGCCACCCTCGTCGAGCGAGATCAGGCGATGTTCGTCGATGTAGCGCTGCAGCTCGGCCTCTGACTGGCGCAGCTCGGTCTCGGCCTCCTGCACGCGTTTGGCCAGAAAATCCTTCGTGGTTCCGATCCCCTGCAGCCGGCTCTCATTCGACCAGGTGATGTATTCGGACGCGATCGTGTTGGCGACCTCGGCGGCCAGCGCCGGATCATACGCATCGAAGGTCACCGTCGCGACGCGGCTCTGCCGTCCGATCGAGACGCCGTAGCGCCCCTGGAAGGCATTGACCATCCTCACTTCCCGCTCTGAGTCGGCCAGCCCTTCGGCGCCCTTGACCTTGAATTCGTCATCGTCCCAAAGGTTGAGCCGCTGAATCACTCGGCGCGACAGATCGCGGCTGTTCAGAATCTCGACCTGAGTCTGCAGATAGAGCGGATTGAAGACATTGGCCGTCTCGAACTCCATGATCCGCTGTCCGGCCAGAACGCGCTCGGTCTCCTTGCCGATCTCGATCTTCGTCTGAGCGCGGTAGATCGGCCGCGTCATCAGCGTCCCGATCGTCACGATCGTCGCGATCGTCAGCAGCGTCGCAAGGATGACCCATTTATGCTTGCGAATGACCCGGAAATATTCGCGGACGGTATTCTTCTCGACGTCGATTGCCGGATACCGGCTGTACATCGGATAACCGTACCCGCCGGCCTTGCGGATCTCACGGCCCTGAGCGGCGAGGTTGGTCAGGGACTGTTCCTTGTCGTCTTGGATATTCATGCTTTCAGCGCAGGATGCCCCACCCGAGCGCGCTTGCAATGCCGCCCGCGAATGCCTGAACGATCGATCTGGCCTGCTTCGACCTTGTCGATTCAGGCACCATGATCACATCGTAGGGTTTGAGGATGATGTCTTTTGACGGGTCCTTCTCGATCTCGACCAGATTGACGAGATTGTCTGTCGTCGCGGTCTGGGTGGGATCGGTGGCTCGGATGAGGTGAATCTCCTTCTTCTTCGAATCCTGCGACAGGCCGCCGGCCATGGCGATCGCCTGCGTCAGCTTGACCGTCTCCTTGAGCGGAAAGACGCCGGGTTTGGTGACGTTCCCGGTGACGTAGAAGACTCCGGTCTCGGGAACATTCACGAAGTCCCCGTCGCGGATGACGCGGTTGAGGTCGGGCCGCCTGACCAGATCGCGCACGTCTATCACCTCGATGCTGTCCTCAGGCCGGGTATGGATCAACTGGATCACGTTGCCGGCCTTGTCGGTCAGCCCGCCGGCGAGGCTGATCAGATCGTAGAGCCTGATCTCACGCGTCAGCGCCACCTGCTTCGGCTCCCTGACCTCTCCGGCGATCGAGGCCATCCGCGCGTGATACTCCTCGATGAAGAGCGTTACCTGGGGATCCTTCAGGATGACCGTCATCTTCTCGCGCAACAGTCCGGCCACCTCATGCTCCGACAGACCCGCAACATTCAGGTCGGCGTCGATGTACGGCATGCGGATCGTGCCCAGTTCCGAGACTTTGACTTTTCGCTTCAGATCCGGCTCGCCCGCCACTTCGACCAGCAGCACGTCGCCGGGCCCGATCCGGTAGTTCCGGCCGTCGGCAGGCGCAACCGCACTGCCGGCTACCTGTGCCTGCGCGATCAGACAAGTCATCACCATCAGCAGGATCGCCCCGATCGTGGTGTTGCTTCTCAATTTCATAGCTATACCTGATGTTTCGAGCCGTTCTGGCGCACGCTCGGATCTACCGGTGAGGTGAGGATTTGTT
>CALBSU010000018.1 GCA_937967285.1 uncultured Acidobacteriota bacterium | reverse complement strand
GGGCAGGCTCTTCACCTCGGGGTACGCGTCTTCGGCGACGTGCACGCCGTCGCGCTATTCGATGCTGACCGGGCAGTATGCCTTTCGCAAGCGGGGGACCGGGGTGCTGCCGGGCGATGCCGCGATGATCATCGAATCGGGGCGGATGACGATGGCCTCGATCATGCGGCAGGCGGGCTACTCGACGGGAGTTGTCGGCAAGTGGCATCTGGGGCTCGGTGAAACAGGGAAGACGATCGACTGGAACGGCGAGATCAAGCCGGGTCCGCTCGAGATCGGTTTCGACTATTCCTTCATTATGGCCGCGACCGGCGACCGCGTGCCGACGGTCTACGTCGAAAACCATCGCGTCGTCGGCCTCGATCCTAACGATCCGATCAAGGTCGACTACAAGCAGCCGTTTCCGGGGCAGAAGACGGGCGTGACTCATCGCAATGAGCTGAAGATGGACTGGAGTCACGGGCACAACAACTCGATCGTCAACGGCATCGGCCGGATCGGATTCATGATCGGCGGTAACTCCGCGCTCTGGGTGGATGAGGACATGGCCGATGTCTTCACGCGCAAGGCCGTATCATTCATCGAGGAACGGAAAGACAAGCCGTTCTTCCTCTATTTCGCGACGCATGACATTCACGTTCCGAGGGTTCCGCATCCGCGGTTCAAGGGGAAGACGGGAATGGGACCGCGCGGAGACGCCATCGTCGAGTTCGACTGGTCGGTCGGCGAGATCCTCGATACGCTCGAAAGACTCAAACTGACGGAGAACACCATCGTCATCCTGACCAGTGACAACGGACCGGTCATCGACGACGGTTACAAGGATGACGCGGTCGAAAAACTCGGCGCTCACAAGCCTTCGGGGCCTTTTCGCGGAGGCAAGTACAGCAAGTTCGAGGCCGGGACGCGCGTTCCGCTGATCGTCAGCTGGCCTCTGAAGATCAAACCGGGCAGGTCCGATGCGATGATCTCGCAGGTCGACTTTCCGGCCAGTTTCGCGGCCTTGACCGGTCAGAAGATTGATCGTGCAACAGTCACCGACAGTCAGGACGTCTCATCGGCTCTTCTGCGAGGAACCGGGAAAGGGCGCGATCACATCGTCGAACACGCCGGCTCGCTCGCGCTGAGGATCGGCAAATGGAAATATATCGATCCGAATGACGGGCCGAGGATGAGCCTGCCCACCAATACCGAGCTGGGCAATGATCCGGCGGCGCAACTCTACGACATTTCGACCGATCCCGGCGAGAAGGACAATCTCGCATCGAAACATCCCGAGCGCGTACGCGAGATGAAGGCGAGACTCGAAAAGATACGCGCCGGCGGGATGGAGAAATCCAAATGAAGCATCTCAGAATTCTGCTCTTTCCAGTCCTGTTCATTTCGATTCTGACGGGAGGTTCGGTTGCGCGGACGGGAAGCGGGCCGCAGACATCTCCCCGGCCGAACGTGATCTTCATTCTGGCTGACGATCTGGGTTACGGCGATCTGGGCGTTTACGGTCAGAAGCTGATCAAAACGCCGAACCTCGACCGGATGGCGGCGGAAGGGATGCGGTTCACGCAGTTTTATGCGGGGTCGACCGTCTGTGCGCCTTCGCGGTCGGTGCTGATGACCGGCCGGCATACCGGTCACACAAGGGTCAGAGGCAACGCCGGCAGCGAAAATATCGATATCCAGTCCCTGCGTGACGGTGACAAAACGGTCGCTGAGGTCTTCAAGGATGCGGGGTATGCGACATCTCTCTTCGGCAAATGGGGGCTCGGCGAGATCGGCTCGGAGGGGCATCCGAACCGTCAGGGATTCGACGAATTCTTCGGATATCTCAGCCAGCGTCACGCCCACAATTACTACCCGTCGTTTCTGATCCACAACAGCGAGAAGTTCCCGCTGCGCAATGTGCCTGAAAAGGAGGACGCCGGAGGCTGGGGCTGGGCGAAGGAGAAGCTCGACTATTCGCACGATTTGATCATGGCCCGGTCGCTCGACTGGCTGGCGGCAAATCGGTCGAAGCCCTTCTTCATGTATCTGGCGCTGACGATACCGCATGCCAATAACGAGGGCAGCGGAGGGACGGGAAACGGTCAGGAGGTTCCGGATTACGGGATCTACAAGGATCAGCCCTGGCCCGATCCGGATAAGGGACAGGCGGCGATGATCACGCGCATGGATTCGGACATCGGCCGGCTGATGGAGAAGCTCAAGGAGTACGGAATCGACGACCGGACGCTGATCGTTTTCACCTCCGACAACGGGCCGCATCAGGAGGGGCGCAACAACCCTGAGCGGTTCGATCCGAACGGCCCGCTGAGGGGCATGAAACGCGCGTTGTACGAGGGCGGAATCCGTGTCCCGATGATCGCTCGCTGGCCCGGGAAGATCAGGCCGATGTCCGTCGCCGATCATATCGGTTATTTCGGCGACTTCTTCGCGACCGCATGCGACCTGACCGGGCAGAAGGTTCCGTCAGGCCTTGATTCGATCAGCTTTCTTCCGACGCTGGCAGGGAAATTCAATCAGCAGAAGCAGCATCGATACCTCTACTGGGAGTTCTACGAGCAGGGCAGCCGGCAGGCCGTCCGCTTCGGCAACTGGAAAGCGATCCGCCAGCCGATGTTGAGCGGCGCGGTCCAGCTCTACGATCTTTCGACGGACATCGGGGAGATGAACGATCTGTCCGTCAGAAGGCCCGAGATAGTCGCCGAGGCTGTCAAAATGATGAACGAGGCGCATGTCGACGATCCCAACTGGCAGATTCGCGGGCAGGCGACCGCGGCGTCCGCCTCGACGCCGGCATACGGAAAACTGAAGACACGCTGGGCTTCACAGGTCCCGGCCGAACTGCCGCTTCCGGAATATCCGCGTCCGCAGATGGTCCGCGAAAACTGGGTCAATCTCAACGGGCGGTGGGATTACAGCATCACATCCGCCGCTGACGGCACTCCGTCGCAGTGGGCGGGGAAGATCCTGGTTCCGTTTCCGATCGAATCGCAGCTATCGGGCGTGCAGCTCAGAGTTACTGACGAACAGGTTTTATGGTACCGGAGGACGTTCGACAGGCCGGCGCTGAAGGCCGACCAGCGAGTGATGCTCAACTTCGGAGCGGTTGACTGGCACGCGACGGTTTACGTCAACGGCCGTCTGGTCGGCGATCACAAGGGCGGTTACGATCCGTTCAGCTTCGACATCACCGGCGCGCTGACCGCCGAGAAGCAGCAGACGATCACGATCAGCGTCCGCGACCGGACCGACAAGGCGAACTACCCGCGCGGCAAGCAGAAGAACCAGCCGGGCGGAATCTTCTACACTCCCGTCACCGGCATCTGGCAAACCGTCTGGATGGAGACCGTCAGCAACGCGCACATCGAAAGCCTGAAGGTCACGCCGGATATCGATTCGAGCGCGGTCAGCGTCGAGATCGGCGCGGAGGCTCGTCCGGGGACGCGCGCGGTCGTGTCGGTCATCACGGGCGGGAAGACGCTATCCGAGAAGAACATCCTGCTCGAGGACGGAAAGGGCCGGGCATTCCTTTCGGTCGCCAGGCCGAGGCTCTGGTCGCCGGAAGATCCGTTTCTGTACGATCTGAGAATTACGCTCTTGTCAGGCAACAAGCGGCTCGACGAGGTGACCAGTTACTTCGGGATGCGCAAGATTTCGCTCGGGAAGGACGGCCGCGGCGTCCTCAAGATGGCGCTCAACAACCGGCCGTACTTTCAGGCCGGGCCGCTCGATCAGGGATGGTGGCCGGACGGGCTCTACACCGCGCCGACCGATGAGGCTCTGAAATTCGACATCGAGATGACGCGCCGGCTCGGTTTCAACATGGCTCGCAAGCACGTCAAGGTCGAGCCGGCCCGATGGTACTACTGGGCGGACAGGCTCGGCCTGCTGGTCTGGCAGGATATGCCCAACGGGGGCGGCGGAATCAGCGTCGTCGATTCGAATGACCTCAATTACACGCCGGAGGAGACTGCTCAGTTCAGGACCGAGCTGAAGGCCATGATCGACAACCTGCGCAATCACCCGTCGATCGTCGTCTGGGTGGCCTTCAACGAAGGCTGGGGGCAGCACAACACCAATGACATTCTGAAATGGATCAAGGGATACGATCCGTCGAGGCTGGTCGACGGACCGAGCGGATGGACCGACCGCGGTTACGGCGACCTTTATGACATCCATCGTTACCCTGGTCCGGCCATGTTCCCGACCCAGCCGGATCGCGCAACGGTCCTGAGCGAGTTTGGCGGGCTCGGCCTGATAGTCCCGAAACATCTCTGGATCGAAGACCGCAACTGGGGATATCAGCAGTTCGACACGACCGAAAAACTGCGCGCGAGGTATCGCGAACTGATCGAGGAACTTGAGGTGCTGGTCAGGAGCGGGCTCTCGGCGGCGATCTACACCCAGACAACGGATGTCGAGGTCGAGGTCAACGGGCTGATGACCTACGATCGCGAGGTGGTCAAGTTCGACGAAGCAGAGATGATGCGGCTTCACGGACGGCTCTACAAGATCGGCGATACCGAACTCTATCCGCGCCTGGTTCTTTCGACCGGCGAGGCGCTGCCGGCCGAATGGCGGTACACCACCGACGACCCCGGCGCCGAATGGTTCAAGCCCGAGTACAATGACGCAAGCTGGAAGGCCGCGAAAGCCCCGATCGGAGACCCGGACGGCGGGACTTACCGGATCGCGACTCAGATCAAGGGCGCTCGCGCGTGGTTCCGCAGGAGTTTCACGCTGCAGGATACCGATTTCTCGAACCTCATGCTGCGAATTCAGGCGAATGACGGCGTGGCCATCTATCTGAACGGCGTCAGAGTCCGGCAGGAGGGCGGGCATTCGCCGGGATATCGCTGGAGCTATCTCGGCCCCGAAGCGGCTCGTGCGCTGAAGAAGGGCGACAACGTGATCGCGGTCAGCGTGCAACGGAGTCGCCATCCGATCTTCATGGACGTCGGGCTGATCGATATGAC
>CALBSU010000017.1 GCA_937967285.1 uncultured Acidobacteriota bacterium | reverse complement strand
CCGGCCAGTTTCTGACGATCCGAGGTGAGATCCCTGATCAGCTCGACCTCCTTGTTGAACTGGATGACGGCCACCCTGTCGTCGGGCCTCAGTTCGTCGAGGAAGTTGAGCGCCGACTGCCTGATCAGCGATATCTCTTCGCGGGTGCTGCCCGATGTGTCGATCAGGAGGACCACATTGAACGGCACGTCGCTGGCCGAAAAGCTGGATATCTTCTGTCTCGCACCGTCTTCATAGACGGTGAAGTCGGTCGCCGCGAGCCCGGTAACCCTGCGGTTCCCGGTGCGGTCCGAGACGCCCACATCGATCGTCACCAGATCCGTCGTGACGCGGATCGTCGCTTCCTGCGGATCCTGCCCGCCCGCCGTCAAAAACAGCGCCGGCAGCAGCAGCAACGTCAGCAGATGCCGGATCCATTCGCGAAACGGTAGTTTGTCTGAGCGTCTGATCATGTCTCTGTCGCCTTTCAGAATGAACGGGCCGGTCCGAGTGTAACACCGCATAATTCTTCGTCAATGCTGCTTGACAGTCGTCAGGTCCGGGGAGTATGATGCCGATTCGCTCGAAAGGGTCCAGGCACGTAATGTCAATGGTAGACGGCCACCCTTACAAGGTGGAGGTTGTGGGTTCGAGCCCCACCGTGCCTATCCACCTGCTGCGAGTTTTTTTACAGAGTTTGCGATTTGATAATGCGGAGTCGTAGTTCAGTTGGTTAGAACGCCGGCCTGTCACGTCGGAGGTCGCGGGTTCGAGTCCCGTCGGCTCCGCCATTCCTTCTCAAACTCACCCTGTCGGTTCTGACAGGCAATTATAGATAGATATATACCTTTTGCCGCTCGTCACCGCGAGCGGCTTTTCTGTCTCCGGAATCCGTAAAGCCATGCTTCCGATCGAAGAAGCGCTGCGAATAATTCTCGAAAACACGCCTCAACTGCCGGCTGAGACCGTATCGTTGTCTGAAGCTGCGGGCAGAGTGATCCGTGCGGACGCCGCATCGGACATGGACCTTCCCCCGTTCGACCGGGCGCGGATGGACGGGTTCGCCTTTCGGTCCGCGGATACGAAGGGCGCGAGTCCGGAGTCGCCGGTTCGGTTCAGGATCGCGGGCGAGGCTGCGGCCGGGCACGCCTTTGACGGAAGTCTCGAACCGGGATGTGCGGTCAGGATCATGACGGGGGCTCCGGTTCCTGACGGGGCGGATGCGGTCGAGAAGATCGAGGTCATTCGCGAGCTCGGCGACGGGGCGATCGAGATCGAAGCCGAGCTCGAGGCCGGAAAGTTCATCACGCCGATGGGGATCGAAGCCCGTCGCGGCGATATCATGGTCTCGGCCGGAACCGTGATCACTCCCGCGGTCAGCGCGGTGCTGGCCAGCTTCGGCCATTCCGCCGTCAGTGTCTCCAGGTCGCCGCTCGTCGCGCTGCTTTCGACGGGATCGGAGCTGGTCGAGGTCGATCGGACTCCCGGGCCATCGCAGATCAGAAACTCAAACACGTGGTCGTTGGGCGGATATGTCGCGCGGGCCGGCGGGCGTGTGGTCAGGACCGGGATCGTGGGCGATGACCTCGACGAAACCCGCTCGGCGATCGAACGTTCGCTCGAAGCGGCTGATGCGGTCATCCTCTCGGGCGGAGTCTCGATGGGCGACTATGATCTGGTCAAGCCGGCGCTCGAGCTTCTGGGCGCGAGGATTCTGGTCGAGAAGGTCGCCATGCATCCGGGCAAGCCGACCGTTTTCGCGCGGATCGGCGACAAGTGCGTTTTCGGTCTTCCGGGGAATCCCGTCTCGGTGGCCGTCTCGTTTCACCTCTTCGCGCGACCGGCCCTGATGAAGATGCAGGGCGCATCGTCGATCCACCTGCCGCGGGCGAAAGTCTATGCAGCCAGGGCGGTCAGGGGCGCTCCTCCGCGGCGCAGCCATCAGCCCGCAATTCTGTCGATCAGAGATGGTCGTGTCGAGGCTGAACCGTTAAAATGGAGCGGTTCATCCGATCTGGTGGCATTCATGCGGGCCGAAGCCCTGATCGTCGTGCCTGAAGACAGGCAGAGCATAGATGCCGGCGAGATCGTCGAGATCATCTCATTGACCTGAAGCGGGGTGAATCATGACCGGGAGCGACGGAAACAAACTGACGCATGTGGACGATGAAGGACGCATCACCATGGTCGATGTCGGCGATAAACCGGTCACCGATCGCGTCGCCGAGGCGAGCGCTTTCGTCAGGATGGCTCCGACAACGGTTCTCGCAATCCGCGAGCGCAGGACTCCGAAGGGCGACCCGCTCGAGACCGCCCGGCTGGCCGGAATCATGGCCGCCAAACGCACCGCCGAACTGATTCCGCTCTGCCATTCGCTTCCGCTCTCTCACGCCGATGTAGTTATTCAACTGCGCGATGACGGAGCTTTCCTGACCGCTTCGGCTTCGACCAGCGACCGGACCGGCGTCGAGATGGAGGCGCTGACCGCGGTCAGCGTCGCAGCCCTGACCCTTTACGACATGTGCAAGGCGATCGATCGCGCCATGACGATCGAACACGTCCGCCTCGAAAGAAAGAGCGGCGGCCGCTCGGGTGACTGGCGCCGCGCGGGCGACTGATATGGATATCGGCCTCGCCAGAAAAAGCCTCGATGACGCTTTGTCCGAATCTTACGGCTGGGCGGCTCAGCACCCGGTCCTGCGCGAAAAGGTGTCCGCCGCCGTCTCCGTCAAATCGGAGCGCCTCGGCATCGAAGCGGCCGAATACTGCGCCATCGCCGCGGGCAGTCAGAGCGAGCTGCTCGCTCTGATCGAGGAGATCAATGCCTCCGAGACGCGCTTCTTCCGCGAACCTGACCAGTACCAGTATCTACAGCTCGAGATTTTTCCGGAATTGATTCGGGATTGCCCGGCCGGATCCGGGATCCGGCTCTGGAGCGCCGCCTGCTCGACAGGGGAGGAGGCATACTCGCTTGCCATCGCTTTCGATCAGGTCAGATCGGAACGCGATGCTCCTCAGGTCGACATCTTCGCCACCGACGTCCGCAACCGCGCTCTGCTCATCGCCAGCCGCGCAACATACTCGAGAGCAGCGCTCTCCGAACTCGACGACCTGACCGTCAGCCGTTACTTCGAACCGACCGAACAGCATCCTCTCGACGGCTCCCGGATCGTGATACCGGACATTCGCCGGAACGTCACCTTCCGTCGCGTCAATCTCTTCGAAAAATTGTTGTGGAAAAGCCTGGCCGGCAGATTCGATCTGATCGTCTGCGCCAATCAGCTCATGTATATGAACAACGCGGCCGCCCGGCAACTGGTGGGAAATCTGGTCAACTCGCTCCGCCGCGGAGGTTACCTCATGGTCGCGCCCGCCGAGATGTCGCTCGTCGGCGCTCCGCATCTCGTGCAGCTCGTCGCCTGTCCTTCGTTCTTTAAAAAACTCTAGTCACCAGAAAGTAAAAAGTAGAAAGTAGAAAGTAGAAAGTGCATCGGAGATACAGAGGCACTTTCTACTTTCTACTTTTTACTTTCTACTTCTTACTTATTGGGCAGTTTCAGCGTCTCGAGGACGATATCGAGAGAGCGGGCGGCGATATCGCGGGTGCGTTCGCTCCAGCCCATCTGCTCGCGGTTCTGCTCGTAATCCCGCCTGACGCGCTCCTTGAGCTTGTCGATGAACTCTTCCGGATTCGGCGATTTTTCGATCGCGTGATCAATATCGCGGAATGCGTTGTGGATGGTGATCAGCCAGTCGGATGCATGATATTCGGGTGTCCCGTATTCGGATGTGAATTTTCCAGTCGCCATGTTTGGTTCTGCTCCGTAACAAAAAGAATGATTGACGGTCCGCGCCGTTTGGGGCGGATCTCGAGAAAAATGCTTAGCGGTCGTTCCCCGCGGACTTCGCCTGGGCAAGAAGGATGCGGCCCATTCGGGTGTAGGTCTCGACGGCCTGCTGCAGCTCCTTTTTACCGATGAACTCGTCCTTCGTATGCGCGTGATGGATCGAGCCCGGCCCGAACAGAAGCGGGGCGCCCCAGTTTGTCAGCGAGGGGATGTCGGTTGCGAATCTGACCACGCTCGTCGGGATCTCCTCCATTCCGCTGACGGTATGGGTATGGACGGGCGGAATTGAAAATCCGCGCTTAATTTCGACACGGCCCGCAACCAGTCCGGTGAGTTCGTCATACAGTTCGTCGGGGTCGGAGATCGTCCTGAACATCAGTTCGGCGGCGGCCAGGTCGGGCACGACATTGGCTTTTCGTCCGCCGCTGATCGTGCCGATATTGTATGTCGTCGGTCCGAGCAGCGGATCTTCCGGCCATCGTCGACTGCGGATCTCGTCGAGAACATCGAGCAGCTTTTCGATCGCCGATTCGCCCAGTTCAGGATATGCCGCGTGAGCCGTCCGCCCCCTGGCTTCGAGAATCACCCTCAGCGCGCCCTT
The DNA here is from genome assembly GCA_937967285.1 of uncultured Acidobacteriota bacterium. GTDB lineage: Bacteria > Acidobacteriota > Blastocatellia > RBC074 > RBC074 > JADJXM01. The sequence goes on along the minus strand of CALBSU010000017.1, from coordinate 3,070 downwards.
GGTCGCGATCGCCTGGTGGCTCTCCGTCGGTTCGCCGTTGATCAGATACCGGTTGTTGTTGGGAATCGAATTGGCGGCCCGGGCCCCGTCGCTTCCGTCCTCCTCACCGACCAGGTAGAGCATCCCGAAATCCCTGAAGCCCTCTTCCTTCAGGCTGAGCGCCGCGAAGACCTGGGCGGCGATCACGCCCTTGGCGTCGCACGCGCCGCGACCGTAGATATTCTCTTCATCTTCACTGAAACTTATGTAAGGCGGTACCGTATCCATGTGTGAACTGAAGGTGACCTGCGGATCGCCGATGCGGGCATAAACATTGATTCGATCATCGGTCACCACCTGCGTGCTGACCTCGAAGCCCGCGTCGGAGAGCCAGTCGCGCAACCAGCGGCCGGCCGCCCCTTCGTTCCACGAGGTGGATTCGATCTCCATCAATTCGCGAGTAAACTGGAAGATATCCATATGTGCTTGAAGGCAGTGATTCCAATGGTTCGAATTTGAGTCTGGATTATAATGGGCAAAATAAGAAAAAGGCAAAAGATCCGGCCGACGCTCATCATTCCGGCCGGCCGAAAAGACTGAAATGAGGCTACTATGAAAGCACTTATCCATGTCACTTCATACTCTGTGATGACTTTTCTGCTTGTGGGTTGTATTTCAATGACCCGCGGGTCCGGGAATCTCAAAACAGAGATGCGGCCGGTCAGCGGATTCAGGTCGGTCGAAATGGCTATGACCGGAAAACTGATCATCGATCAGTCCGGCAAAGAATCGTTGTCGATTGAAGCCGAGGACAATCTGCTGCAGTACATCACCACCGAGGTCAAAGGCGATCTGCTTGTCATCGGCACGAAGCCCTTTACCGGTTTCAGATCGACCAGGCCCGTGATAATCCGGCTGGGTGTGAAGGATCTCGATTCAATCGCTCTCAGCGGATCCGGCGAGATTGAATCCGGCGCCATTCGGAGCGACAGACTGGCCGTCGACATCAGCGGATCGGGAAGCATGACCCTGGCAGAGATATCGACCCCGAACTTCCGGTTGAAAGAGAACGGATCCGGGAGTTTTAAGAGCCGTCAGGTCGATTCCGATGAGATTGAGCTTGTCCAGTCGGGTTCCGGAGCGATCAGCATCGACAACCTGGAGGCTGAGAACATCCAGGTTCAGGCCGATTCGAGCGGCTCCATTGAACTGTCCGGCCGTGTCAATAAGCAGGACCTGAAGATCGCTGGTTCGGGCTCATACTCGGCCGGCAACCTGAAGAGCGGGGAAGTGTCGATCGCCGTCAGCGGATCAGGGGTCGTCGAACTGAATGTCGATAAGCTGCTGATCGCCAATGTCTCCGGCAGCGGATCGATTGTCTATTCCGGCGAAGCTGTGCTCCGAAAGACGATCACAGGGTCCGGAACCGTCTCCATGAGATAGATCATCGCAGGAACTCCTCGAGCCTGACCGATGCCTCTGTTTTGTCGTCGCGGTATTTGATGATGATCGGAGCATAGACGGAAAGCCCCCAGTCCTTTGCGGCCCCGACGGTGATCGCGCGCGCTCCGGGAACAACGACGGCGCCGGCCGGAACCTCGAGCGGGCGGTCGCCGTCGCGTCGATAGACCTCTCCGCGCACCGCATCGAAGAGCGGCGTCGAACCGGTCAGCGTCACGCCCGAAGCGATGATCGCACGTTCGCGGACGATCGTTCCCTCGTAAATTCCGGTGTTTCCGCCGAGCAGCACCTCGTCCTCGATGATCACCGGCAGGGCTCCGACCGGTTCGAGCACTCCGCCGATCTGCGCCGCGGCGCTGATATGGCATCGTTTGCCGACCTGCGCGCATGAGCCGACCAGAGCGTGCGAATCGATCATCGTCCCGTCGCCGACATAAGCTCCGACGTTGATGTAGGCGGGCGGCATGATCGTCACGCCCTGACCCAGAAACGCCCCGTCGCGCACCGTCGATCCGCCCGGCACCACGCGCACTCCGTCGCCGATCCCGAGGCGTTTGGTCGGATACGTCTCCTTGTCGAAGTAACGGAAGTTCTCATCTATCGAATAATCGACCAGGCCTCCCAGCCTGAAGCCGAGCAGGATTCCCCGCTTGACCCATGCGTGAACCGTCCATGCGCCTTCGGCGTTGCGGCTCGCCGCGCGGATCTCCCCGCCATTGAGCGCCGCCTTGAACTGCGCAAATGCCTCGAGCGCTTCAGCCCGCCTCTCAGGCGTCAGGTCCGCCGCAGGCAGAGCGAAAAATTCGTCGACCTTCTCTTCAATCTTCGTGTTCATATTTGTCCGGTTAGCAGTGTTCCCTGAGCCATCGATCGATGACCGGGTAAGCCTCGCGCGGAACTTCATGCCCGGCATCGAAGCTCCGCAATTCGACTGTTCGTGCGCGACGTCGCAGATCTTCCGCGCCTTTGTTCATCCGTTCCGGCGTGTAAAATTCGTCCTTCTCTCCGCCGATAACCAGGACATCGAGATCGCACTCGACGTATTTCCCCTCGCTCTCCCAGTCGCCCGGAATGCCGCCGCAGATGGCGACGATCCCTCTGATCAGCCCCGGGTGAGTGAAGGCGAATCTGAAATTGAGTCCCACGCCCTGCGAGAATGCCATCAGAAATACCTTCGTCGAATCGATGTCGTCGTGGTCTCTCGCCGTCTCGATGATCCGTCGCACCAGATTGTGGTGGAGCGCGGTCGATTCCTCCGAACGGAAATTGGTCAGCCAGCCGAACCCGTACCCGAGCTTCGGCGACTCCTTCGTCGGCATGACCAGATGCTGGTGCGGCCCCTGAAGCGCCGCGATCGCGAAGTCCCGGTCGTTGATCCGCCGGACCAGCTTCATCATCGAGGTCTTGTCTCCGCCGTATCCGTGCAGCGCGATGATCAGCGGCCTCGGAGCATTCCCTTCCGGGACGTAGAGGTCGTAATAGCAGGGGAATTCCTGAATGATCCGGTGTTCGATTATTTCAGTCATATGATCGTGTGTGAGCCCCTGGGAGCGCCGAGCCCCGGCTCGGCGATTAATCCCGGAATTACTTACGCCGAGCCGGGGTTCGGCGCTCCCAGAGTATAGTCTTC
>CALBSU010000016.1 GCA_937967285.1 uncultured Acidobacteriota bacterium | reverse complement strand
CGTCCGGTTTGACGAGGGGAGAGGCGGCTAACGCCCCTCTCCTACTCTACCGGTTGATTCTCCTTTGCCCCCTTCGCGGCCTTTGCGATTAATCCCCTCGCAGGCTTTGCGGTTTATCCTACACGCACTTGGAGAACCCGCAGTCGCGGCAGGTATAGCATCCTCCGGCGTATTCGATCTGGTTGCTGCTGCATTCCGGGCAGACCGTGATGACCTTCTTCGAGTCGATCGTGACGGGCTTGCCGGGGTTGGCAGTCGGCGCGGGAGCGGCGACCGGCTGGACCATGGCGGCCTTGGCGGCGGCGCGGGCCGAATCCGGCTGGTTCATCAGGCGCCGCTTGGTGAGCATGATGCATTCGGCGACGACCTGTTCGGGCGAAGTGCAGAGCCGTTCATTGAACCAGACCGAGTGGTTGCCGATCACCTTGTTGAGGCTGGCGGCGACCTCCTCCGGTTCGAATCCTCCGCGGAGCATCTTCGAGGCGAGCAGTCCGACGGAGACCGAGAGGCCGGCGCCGGTGGCGAAGATCTCGAGCACCCTGCTGCCGTCGTGGTTGACCGTGACGTAGAGGTTCTGATGATCGAACGAGATCTGCCAGGTTGCGCCGGTCAGCTCGCGCGGCCGTTCCATCCTCGGCAGCGTCGGCTGAGAGGACTCGCCGGTCTCTGCGAGGGCCGTTTCGGCGGGCTTCGCCTCGGCCTTCTGGCTCACGGCCGTCAGCACTTGATCGTCTCGCGATCCGTCGCGATAGTAGCTGACCGCCTTGACGCCCATCTTCCACGCCAGGCGATGGACACGGTCGGTGTCCTCGATGGTGTAGCTCGACGGAGCGTTGACCGTCTTCGAAATCGAGTTGTCGACGTGGTCCTGGAATGCCTTGAGCACCCGCAGATGAGCGTCGGGCATGAGCGTCAGCGCATCGACGAAGTACTCCGGCAGCTTGTCGCGGTTCTCGACGATGTAGTCCGCGGCCTTCTCGATCGATTCGGGATCGGAATTGTCCAGTTCGATTCCGAGAACCTTCGCCGCCACCGGATGGGCATAGGTCCGCGTGCCGAGCGTGTCGCGGCGGACGTAAGCGTAGGAGAAGTTCGGTTCGCAGCCCGAGCTGGTCTCGGCCACCAGCGAGATCGTCCCGGTCGGAGCGACCGTCGTGACCTCGTAATTGCGCGGCGTCAGCGGAAGTTCGCGGTCGAGTCCGACTTCGTTGTAGATCAGATCTTCATACAGATCGCGGTTCGGCTCGAACTCCGGCATGGCGCCCTTCTCGGCGCCGATCGCCAGCGAGGCCTTCCACGATTCCTTGCGGAAGAAGTCCATCATTTTATCGGCGTAATCGGCCGATTCATCGCTGCCGTAGGTGATCCGCTTCTTGAGCAGCAGGTCGGCGAAGCCCATCACGCCGAGCCCGACGGGGCGCGTCCGCTTGACCGTGTCGTCGATCTGCGGCAACGGCCACTCGCATGTATCGATGACGTTATCGAGGAAGCGCACGCTCCAGTAGATGTCGTTGGCGAAGCTGTCCCACGCGATGTCGTCGGTCGCCTCGTCGTAATACTTGGCCACGTCGATCGAGCCGAGATTGCAGGCATTGTAGTCGTGCAGCATCTGCTCGGCGCACGGATTCGACGCCTTCTTGAGGCCCATCGAGTTGCGGAGCGGATTGTGCCGGTTGACGTTGTCGATGAAGATGATGCCGGGCTCGGCCCAGCGGTGCGTCGATTCGATGATCCGGTGCCAGATGTCCGGCGCAAAGACCATCCCGGGTTTCGGCGGCACCTGCCCCTGGCAGGTGTAGTCTCCGCCTTCGCCGTTATTCGCCTTCGGATCGTAGATGGGCGCGTTCCACGGCTCGCCGTTGAACTCGGTCTGGAACCATTCGTTGTTCTCGACCGCGCGCAGGAACTTGTCGGTCACCGTCACCGAGATGTTGAAGTTGGTCAGACTCTTCTGGTCGTTCTTGGCATGGATGAAGCGCAGGATGTCCGGATGCGCGACGGCGAGGATGCCCATGTTCGCGCCGCGGCGAACGCCGCCCTGCTTGACCGTCTCGGTCATCGTGTTGACGATCTGCATGAACGAAACCGGACCCGACGCGATCCCGCGACCCTCTCCGACGGGCGTCCCGGCCGGCCGCAGCCGCTCATACGTCATCCCGGTTCCGCCGCCGCTCTGATGAATCAGGGCGCACTGCTTGGCGTGCTCCATGATGCCGTCCAGCGAGTCAGGCACGGGCAGCACGAAACAGGCCGCCAGCTGACCTTTCGGCTTGCCGGCGTTGACCAGACACGGGGTGTTCGGGATGAAGGCGCGCTCCTCCATCAACCGCATCATCTGCCACGTGAACTCATCGCGACGCTGCGGATCCATCTCGGCCAGCGCCACATGCGAGACCACCCGCTTGACGATGTCGCTCCACTCCTCGAGCGGATTGCCCTTCAGATCCTTCAGTGAATATCTTTTTGCAACTACGCGCTGTGCGTTGATTCCAAGTCTGCTCCTGCCGCCGGTGAAATGTATGATCTTCTGCTTGCTTACGCTCATCGTGCCTTCCTCGAATTTTTATCCTGCTATTTCCGTTTCTTTAAAGGGTCGCTTTCTCAATCAGGCATGGAGTACAGCCTTCAGGCTGAATCTGTCAGAAAAATTCAAGACCCGCCTGAAGGCGGCGCTCCATGCCTGTGCCAATCACGCCGGTTCTCCCATCCGGGAGTGCAAGTCGTGGCCCGTCAATATCTTTTCGACGATATGTGCGCTCGTTGGCCGCTGTAGATTTTTGAGTAACTCTGGTGTTGAGCGGAGAAGAATATATTGCACTAGATACAGAGTTGTCAACCGGAAACCAACTATATCTTGTGGTTTTTCCTAAGTCTCAGCGGATAAAAGGGGTAGAGGAAGAGATGAGTGCAATTTCGCATGATTTGCGAAATTGTACGCATGTTCGGGTGTGCGCGGGGGGCAAAAAGGCGGACTCGGGCGGGAATTTAAATGGAATAGAAGTTGCTTGACCTCAGGTTAGCAATCAGCGAACCCGCTCACGTGGGAGCGCTTTCAAATCGGATTCCCAACAGCAGCTTGGGAGGTGATTATGTCAGGGCCGGGCAGGCTGATCCCGCTTCCAGCCGTAATTCTCGCATTAATTTTATCGACAATAGCCATATCCCAGCAGGTTCGGCAGAGAAGCGTGGAGGATCTGCCGTCGATCGTAAAGAGCAAATCATATCAGAGATGGTTGTGGGCTTTCAGGCAGAGGGCCTATCCGGGTGAGGATATCCCGTCGCAGGCGCGGGAGCGCGCTCTGAAGCAGGTTGAGGATCTTCGGCTGGCGGCGCGAGCGAGACAGAGGTCCGCGATCGTTCAGGGCGACAGATGGATGAGCATCGGACCGGCGCCGATACTCGGGGGGCAGATCGGAGATACCGGGAATACCCGTCCGATGAGCGGCCGGGTGGCGGATGTGGCTGTCGATCCGCGCGATCCCGCCCATTGGCTGATCGGCGCCGCTCAGGGGGGGATCTGGGAGACACGGGATTCCGGATTGACCTGGCAGCCGAAGACCGATGACGGGAAATCTCTGGCATTCGGAGCGATCGCCTTCGCCCCGAGCGATCCGATGGTGATCTATGCCGGAATGGGAGAGGCCGCATTCAGCGGCGACGTCTACGGCGGTTACGGCATGCTGAAATCGAACAACGGAGGAGAGAGCTGGAACCTGATCGGCGAATCGAGCTTCCGGGGAGTCGGATTCAGCGACATCAAGGTAGATCCGGCCAATCCCGACATCGTGGTCGTGGCTGTGACCAGGTCGTTTTTCGGCAGAGGACGCAACCTCGATCCGAATTTCACGCTGCCCGGAATCTACAGAACGGCCAATGGCGGCGTAACCTGGTCGAGGATGCTGAACATAAGCGCGACGGATGCGACCGATCTGGAGGTGGACCCGGGTAATTTCAAAAACCAGTATGCGGCGATCAGCGATCCGGCGAGTTCGGATCCGCTCAACGGCCTCTACCGGTCGACGGATGCCGGCCTGACGTGGGCGAGGATCAGCGCGCCGTGGAACAGCGCGCAGGCGGGAAGGATCGAGCTGGCGATCGCGCCGTCGAGTCCGAATGTGCTCTACGTCAGCATCCAGCGAACCGAGACGCTGGACTGGCTCGGGATCTGGCGGACGGACAATGCGTGGGATGGCGGCTCGCAGGGCGTTTCGCTGAATCCGATTCCGCTCCATCCTTCGATGTTGCCGGCCGCGGGGTTCGAAAGACAGCTCCATTTCGATCATGAGCTGTCGGTCGATCCGCTCGATCCGAACACGCTCTACGCCGGCGGGGTCTATTTGTGGAAATGCAGGCCGTGCAGTCCCGGTGGGGCGGTCTGGACCGAGGTCAGCCATGCCCTCAACGATCCGGCCCACGGGATCAACGCCGATCCGAAGGTCGGTATCCATGTCGATCAGCATTCGATGGCGTGGGTCAACAGGGAACGGACGGCCGCGTCACTGTCGATGCGTCCGATGATCTTCGAGCCGAATGTCGGGCAGACCGACAGCCGTGTAGCGTTTCTGGCGAGGGGCTCGGGTTACGGCCTCTTTCTGACCGGGAACGAGGCGGTCATGTCTCTCGAGGGTCGCAGGGAGGGGGCAAACGGAACCCTGCGAATGAGCCTGATCGGCGCGGATTCCGGGGCATCGATTACCGGACTCGACAGGACGCCGAATCACAGCAACTATTTCCTGGGGCGCGATCGGGGAGCCTGGAAGACAGGCGTTGCCAACTATGCCCGCGTCAAATACGAAAATCCATGGCCGGGGATCGATCTGGTCTATTACGGAAATCAGCGGCAACTGGAATACGACTTCATCGTGGCGCCGGGCGCTCGGCCTTCGCGAATCAGGATCGGTGTCGACGGAGTGAAGGGGATGTACATCTCGAAAGCCGGCGATCTGGTCATGCGAACTCTCGATGGAGCAGTCAGGATGCTCAAGCCGCATATCTATCAGATCATCGACGGCGAGCGCAAAGTCGTCAGCGGACGCTATCTTCGGCGCGGGTGGAGGGAGATCGGTTTCAGAATCGACAAATACGATCGCAGCGAACCGTTGATCATCGACCCGATACTGGCCTATTCGACATATTTCGGCGGCAGCGGAGAGGACGTCGGCGGAGGCATCGCAGTTGATGCCGGCGGGCACGCCTATGTCACGGGCGTCACTCAGTCTGTCGACTTCCCGCTCAAATCGCCGGCATTTTCGGGATATAAAGGATCGAAGGACATCTTCATAGTCAAGCTCAATCCGGCGGGTGACATGCCCGTCTATTCAACCTATTTCGGCGGGGTCAACGAGGAGAACTCGCCGTCGATTGCGATAGATAAGAACGGCAACGCGTATGTCAGCGGCCAGACGAAGTCTCCGGATCTGCCGGTCACGGCCGGGGCTTTCGATACGAAATGCGGAACGGACGGGACCTGCGAACGCTATTCCAATCTGCAAGCGGACGGATTCGCACTGAAACTTAACCAGTCCGGCAACGCCCTGGTCTATTCGACATACATCGGCGGGGATTCGACCGACTGGGTCTACAAGATCGCGGTCGACGACAGCGGCAATGCATATCTGGCCGGCCAGTCAGATTCGGCGGACGACCCGGCCACTCCGGTCTTCGAGGGGTTCCCGACGACCTCGGGCGCGTACAAATCCAGGCCCTGCGCATCGTTCAGCTGCAAATTCGACGCATTTATCGCGAAGCTGAATCCGACGGGAACAGGGCTGGTCTTCTCGACGCTGCTCGGAGGCGCGGGCGACGAATCGGCATCGGGTCTGGCCTTCGACAAAGATGGCAATGTCTTTCTCACCGGATCGACTCAGTCCGTTGATTTCCCGACGACTCCGGGAGCTTATGACAGGACGTGCGGAACGGACGGCAAATGCAATATACCCGATCCCGCACCTGTGTTTTTAATGACGGATGACGCCTTCGTCACGAAGATCAACGGGACGGGCTCGACTTTGATCTATTCGACATATCTCGGAGGCAAGGACTGGGACTCCATCGGATTGCAGGAGATCGCGATCGACGATCAGGGATATGCATACATTGCGGGAACTACTGCCTCGACGGACTTTCCGACGACGCCGGGCAGTTTTCAGCCGCTGCCGGGATCGCCGGCTGACGTCTACGCAGTCAAGCTCAATCAGCAGGGAACCGGTCTGGTCTGGTCGACCTACATCGGCGGAGACAGCGCCGATCTGTCGGCGAGCATGACTCTGGGGCC
>CALBSU010000015.1 GCA_937967285.1 uncultured Acidobacteriota bacterium | reverse complement strand
GACAAGCCTTACGATCAGTTCATCATCGAACAGGTGGCCGGCGATCTGCTGCCGAACGCCACTCAGGATCAGAAGGTCGCGACGGGCTTTCTGCGCAATTCGATGATCAACGAGGAGGGCGGGATCGATCCCGAGCAGTTCCGCATGGAGGCGATGTTCGACCGCATGGACGCGATCGGAAAGAGCGTCCTCGGCATCACCATCCAGTGCGCTCAATGCCATAACCACAAGTTCGATCCGCTCAAACAGGAGGAGTACTACAGGCTCTTCGCCTTCCTGAACAATTCGCACGAATCGAACATCGCCGTCTACACGCCCGAAGAACAGATGAAGCGAGCCAACATCTTCTCTTCGATCCGAGAGATCGAGGCGATGATGCAGGAGCGGATGCCTGACTGGCGTGCGCGGATGAACGCGTGGGAAGACGGCGTGAAGAACGACCAGCCGGAATGGACCGTTGCGCGAGCGACGGTCAACGATATCTCGACCGGCGGACAGCGGTATCTGCCCTTTGACGACGGATCGTTTCTGGCTCAGGGGTACGCTCCGACCAAGCACACCGTCCGGCTCGAATGGGAGACCGACCTCAAGAATATCACCGGGTTCCGGCTGGAACTGCTCAATGATCCGAACCTGCCGCTCGGAGGACCGGGCCGGTCGATCAAGGGGACGGGCGCACTGACCGAATTCAATGTCGAGGTTGCGCCGAAGAGCGATCCGAAAAAGCTCGAGAAGATAAAATTCAGACGGGCGACTGCCGATTACAATCAGCCCGTCCGCGACCTTGAGCCGATCTTCGACGACAAGAGCAAGCGCAAACGCATCACCGGCCCGATCGATTTCGCGATCGACGGAGTCGACGAGACCGCCTGGGGCGTCGACGCCGGCCCCGGACTGCGCAACGTGCCGCGGAAAGCCGTCTTCACCGCCGAGCAGCCCGTCTCGAACGAGGGCGGGAGCGTCATCCATTTTCTGATCAAACAGAACCACGGCGGATGGAACAGCGACGACAATCAGAACAACAATCTCGGCCGGATCAGAGTCTCCGTGACAACGGCGCCCGATCCGTCGGCCGATCCTCTGCCGGCAGCGGTGCGAGAGATCTTCAGCATCCCTCGGGAAAAACGCTCAGAGGCGCAGATCCGGACTCTCTTCAATTACTGGCGCACAACGGTCCCCGAGTGGAAAGCCGAGAATGAGCGGATCGCGGAACTCTGGAAGCAGCATCCGGAAGGTTCGTCGCAACTGATCCTCGATGAAAGGGCGAAAACTCGCGAGACGCACCTGCTCAAGCGCGGCGATTTTCTGAAACCTGACAGGGTAGTCGAACCCGGAGTGCCCGCATTTCTGCACCCGCTGCCGGCCGGAGCGACGCCCGACCGGCTGACATTCGCCCGGTGGCTGGTCGACAGAAAATCGCCGACCGCGGCGCGGTCGATCGTCAACCGCATCTGGCAGGGATATTTCGGGACGGGGATCGTGGCGACGTCCGAGGATTTCGGCAGGCAGAGCGAAGCTCCATCGCACCCCGAGCTGCTCGACTGGCTGGCGGTCGAACTGATGGAGAACGGCTGGAGCCTCAAGCATATTCACAGGCTGATCGCCACCTCCGCGACCTACCGCCAGTCCTCGCGTGTGACGCCCGAACTGCTCGCAAAAGACCCCTACAACAGGCTGCTCGCGCGCGGCGCAAGGTTCCGGGTCGAAGCCGAAGTCGTTCGAGACATCGCGCTGGCGGCCGGCGGCCTGCTCAACCCGAAAGTCGGCGGGCCGAGCGTCTTTCCGCCCTCGCCTGATTTTCTCTATCAGCCGCCGGCCAGCTACGGCCCGAAGGTCTGGGACGAGGAGAAAGGCGAGAACCGATACCGCCGCGCGATATACACTTTCCGTTACCGCTCGGTTCCCTATCCGATGCTCCAGACATTCGACGCTCCGACAGGCGATATCGCCTGCGTCAGGCGGGCCAGATCAAATACGCCGCTCCAGGCGCTCATGACGCTCAACGAAACGCTCTTCGTCGAAGCCGCACGGGCGCTGGCGCTCAAAACGCTGAGCGAGGCCGGGCCGGGCGATCAGTCCAGACTTGGCTACGCTTTTCGGCGCGTCCTTTCACGTGCGCCAACACAGTCCGAACAGACCGAGCTATTGGGACTGCTCGACCGGCAGCGCACGAGATTCGTCAACGGAGAGCTCAATCCGTGGAATCTGGCGACCAGCGACCCCGACAAACCTTTCCCGCTGCCGAAGGGCACACGGATGGAAGATGTCGCCGCGTGGACGGTTGTTTCGCGCGTCCTGCTCAACCTCGATGAAACCATTACCAGGGAATGACGAAATGAAGAAAGACAAAAGTAACGACGCAACGAATGCCCATTCGCGCCGCTGGTTCATCGAGCAGTGCGGAGTCGGGATGGGCGCGCTGGCGCTCAATCATCTGATGAGTTCGAGGGGCTACGCGCAGGACAACCCGCTCGCGCCGAAGAAGCCGCATTTCGCGCCGAAGGCGAAAAACGTCATCTTCCTCTGCATGGGCGGGGCTCCGAGCCACCTTGAGATGTTCGACAACAAGCCGCAACTGGCCAAATTCGACGGCACTCTGCCGCCGCCCGATCTGCTCAAGGGATACCGCGCGGCGTTCATCAATCCTAACTCCAGGCTGCTCGGCCCGAAATTCAAGTTCGCCCGATACGGCCAGAGCGGCGCCGAGCTGTCCGAACTGCTTCCTCACACGGCGACGATCGTCGACGACATCGCGATCGTCAAGTCGATGGTCACCGACGCCTTCAACCACGCTCCGGCGCAGTTGATGATTCACACCGGATCGATGATCTTCGGACGGCCGAGCATGGGCGCATGGGTGACTTACGGGCTGGGCAGCGAGGCCGACGATCTGCCGGCGTTCGTCGTCTTCAGCACCGGCCGCAAGGGTCCGAGCAACGGCAACAGCGGATGGGGCAGCGGATTCCTGCCGACCGTCTACCAGGGCGTCCAGTTCAGAAATGTCGGCGATCCGGTTCTCTACCTGTCCAACCCGCGCGGCGTCGACGAGAAGCTGCAGCGCGAGTCGCTCGATTCGATCAGCCGCCTCAACCGGATGCACCTCGACACCGTCGGCGATCCTGAGATCTCCACTCGCATCAACTCATACGAGATGGCTTTCAAGATGCAGAGGAGCGCCCCGGAGCTGATCGACATCTCGAGCGAACCGAAGCACGTCCTTGAAATGTACGGCGCCGAACCCGGCAAACCTTCATTTGCCAACACGGTGCTCATGGCGCGAAGGCTTGTCGAACGCGGAGTCCGCTTCGTTCAGATCCATCATGAGGTCTGGGACCAGCACGGCAATCTCGTCAAGGACCTCAAGATCAACTGCCAGGAGACCGATCAGGCCTGCGCGGCACTGATCAAGGACCTCAAACAGCGCGGAATGCTCAAGGACACGCTGGTCATCTGGGGCGGCGAGTTTGGAAGGACTCCGATGGTTCAGGGGGGCAGCGACGGACGAGACCATCATCCGAACGCCTTCACGATGTGGCTGGCCGGCGGAGGAATCAAATCGGGCCTGGTGATGGGCGAAACCGACGAGCTCGGATTCAACGTCGTCAGCGATCGCGTCCACGTCCACGACCTGCACGCGACCATCATGCACCTGCTCGGCTTCGATCACGAAAAACTGACCTACCGCTTCCAGGGTCGCGATTTCCGTCTGACGGACGTCGCTGGCGTCGTCGTCGATAAACTGCTGGCCTGATCGAAAGGATTGAACCGCAAAGGCCGCGAAGAGGGCAAAGAGGTTTGCCG
>CALBSU010000014.1 GCA_937967285.1 uncultured Acidobacteriota bacterium | reverse complement strand
TCCCGATGCTCCATCCTGTCCGTGCCGAGCGTGGCGCGAAGGATCTCCCCCAGAACCTTCGATCCTGACCGGACGGGATGAAGCATCGGCGTCAAGCAGCGGCGCCTGCTACCCCTTTGCAGGAAGCCGCTACTGAAGAGCGATCACCACCTGGTTGGCGGCACTCGCTTTCCCGAGACTGTCGATGACCGTGACCGCCACGCTGACGGCCTGACCGGCCGGAGCATTGGCGGGGATCTCGATATTGGCCTGATCCAGGCTGACGAAGCCCGGGGCGCCGGCGGCGAAGAGCACCGGTGCGGGAATCCCGCCGATGGTGACCTGCAGGCTTTCAGCCACGCCGTTCGATCTGTCGCCGTCCGAGTTCGGAGCGTTCCGGAATCCCGAGCCGAAGAGAACGAGGAAGATCCTGTCCTCGCCGTTGCGCTGGATCGTCACCGGAACAAGCATGTTCATCGCCGCATCGAAGCGGACCAGCGATTCATAGATCTGCTGTCCGTTCGGCTTGACGCGGATGATATAGCCTGCCGGAGCGCCGGAGCCGGTCGCATTGGCTGTGAAGATGCTCGGCGCTACTTCGGCCACTTCGACCATCCCCTGCGAAACCACGCCGCCGTTGCGCACGACGGTCACCGGAGCCACGCCGGAGGCGATCCCCGGAGGAAGCGCGAAGTTGACCTGATTGGGCGAGACGTAGAAGAGTCCGGCCGGAACCCCGTCGATGAGCACCGATGTGCCGCCGAGATCGGTCGGCAACGGCGTCGTCGCGGCCGAACTGAGACCGGCTGCGAGGTTGACGCCGAACGCGGCAACGATCGAATCGGATGTGATGCGGGTCTGATAGTTGGCCGCGCTGACCGAAGTCGCCTGGTTGGTGATCGTCATAAAGCCGCCCGATCCGGGCCCCTGTTTGACCTCGATCACCGCGGCATTGATCGAGCCGTCCGCCTGCGGGAGCCCCTTGACCTCGACGAAGGCTCCAACGGCGACCGGTCGATATTCGCGCTTGATGACTGTAGTCGCATCGACATTGACCGTCTTTCCGCTCACCTTCCACGCGCCGACGAAGCCGGTCGTGTCGGGCAGCGATTCGATCTTGCCGTAGAATTCGATGCCGTTTGGTCCGATGGCGCCCTTGACGCTGATCTCACGTGCGAGCACCGACCTGTCGGTCTGAGACTGACCCTCGACCTCGACCACCGCTCCCAGAGCGACCATTCCCTCGACCTGCTTGATCTGGGTGCGCTGAACGACCTGAACCTTGCGACCGCTGACAACCCACAGCCCGATCCAACCCGACGGGCCTGAAGGGGGAAGCTGTTCGATGATCCCCTGGAATTTGACCGCCCCCGGCACGGTGCCGACGTGATGGTCGTCCTCGGTCTTGACCTTTTTGGCGAGAACCGATCTGTCGGCCTGCAGCGTCCCCTCGACTTCGACGAAGACGCCAACGGCAAACGCGCCGTCTTCCGTTCGCTGCTCAGTGGTGGCGGTAACAATCACCTTGCGGCCGCTGACTATCCATTCCCCGATCCTGCCCGGCGTGCTCGGCAGCGATTCGATCGTCCCCCTGAATTCGATCTCGGGCGAAGAGCCGACGCTGTCTTCGGTAGAGATTTTAAAGGCGTTGACAGACATGTCCGGATTGACTCGCCCCTCGACCTCGACATAAGCGCCGATGGCAAACGGGCCGTCATCCTGCCTCAGAACGGTTGTGGCGCTGACGATGACTTTCCGGCCGTCGATGACCCACTCTCCGATCAGGCCCGACGTTGCCGGCAGCGATTCGATCACTCCCTTGAACCTGGCGCCCATCATCGAGCCCATGTCGCCGGTTCTCATCTTCGTTTCGATCTTGACGGCGCTCAGAACTCCATCGCCCAGCCTCGTCCCTTCGACTTCGACGTAGACGCCAACCGCGGGCGCTCCCGCGTACTGTTCGATCTTGGTCTCAGCCGAGACCCTGACCGTCACGCCGCCGACCGTCCAGTCCCCGATCAAACCGCCTGACGGCAAAGCCGTGATCAGGCCGTAGATCTTCAGGAGCGGGTTTCCCGAAACGGCGCCCCGCTCGACCTCGATCGATCTGGCGTTGATCGAACCGTCGGATTGCAGCGCTCCCTCTATCTTGACCAGCGCGCCGACAGCAACTCGGCCGTCCTCCTGCTCGATCCGGGTCGTCGCAGATACGCGGATCGTTTTTCCTCCGACCAGCCAGTCGCCGACCAGCCCTTCTGCCGGAAGCATAGTGATCGTTCCGAAGAACTTGAACTCGTTGTCGGTTCCCCCTCCAACAGCCTGCACGGCAGATACCATTACCACCAACAGAATCGCCACTGCTATTCTGCTTATTAATTGATTGTGTCTCATCCTCACGCCAAACATTTTTATCCTCCAGTATCTGAATATCATTTTTCCCACCATATCAATCAAAGTGATTTTGTCAGGGGTTCTCAGATGGTGAATCCGACATCTGACGAAAGGCAATCGTCGTGCCATTGCGGACGATACGGAGCGAATGTCCGTATCATCCATTATCTCAACAGCTTATATTTAAGTCGGTGGATGGGGGAGCGTTCGGGCAGACTGACAGAATGTCAGCGACGGCCGGCTGACATTGACATTCTGTCTATTGTATTTCGCTGACTTTCAAAGAAGGAGGGGGTGATTGGCTGGTTCTGCCGGCAGCCTTGTTGACCATTGTGCCGACAGCCATGGATGCCTTGAGAATCGATTTCAGAGGTACCAGCCCGGCCAGCCTGTGCTCCCCCACGGCATTGAGTCCGGCCGATGCCATGCAGCCGCATTGTGAGCAATCCGGATCGCCTCCGAACTGGCAGGGGGTGATTCTGGTCTGCAAGTCGGCAGTGTAATTCAAAGTAGTCCGGGAAAAGATGCACTCTGATGGTTCTGACGGAGGCTTTCGATACCCGTCGATGACCGACTGCGGCAGCTCGAGTTTAGGAAAGGAGCCACTCAGTACCGTGAGTTTCGCCAGCAGATTTTCCCGTATCTCGGAAGGCAGGCATTCTTCCGGCGAGTCCCCTTTTTGAGGGGTGAACAGGCTGATCCAGATCTTGCGGACTTCAGTACGTTCCGACCAGAAGCGCAGGAACTCCTCAAAATAGTCCTCTTTTTCCGTCATTTGGCGAGTGGCAGTGCAATGGACAATTATCTCCTGATCTTTGATATTGGCGAGGATGCGTTCATAAGTCGCCGGCTTTCGGCGGCGGTCATGGTCGGGCTGCAGACCATCGATCGAAACCACCACATTAAGCTTGTCGATCTTTGACCATTCGTCTGGCAGCGGGCGGACCGCACTGGTCACAATCTGCACGCTGATTCCCATTTGACTGAGGCGTGGCAGTAAGACATTCAACTCACGGAAACGCACCAGCGGCTCGCCTCCAACGATTGAAACATGCAACGGGCGATGCTGCCTGACCAGATCAAGCACCCCATCAACCAACGCCTCTCCTTTAAAATCAGCTAGTGACCGCAACGGCCCCGCATCACCCAGATGCCCCTCTTCATAGGCATAGCAGCCAGGACAACGAAGCGGACATTCACGGGTTATCTCGATGGAAAGTACGGGGCGGCGTCCCGAAAGAATACT
>CALBSU010000013.1 GCA_937967285.1 uncultured Acidobacteriota bacterium | reverse complement strand
TGTTTGTTCGGATTTGGACATCAGAACAAATCACTGAATACTCGAATCGAAATTGCTGTAATATCCAAAAAAATCTTTGCTCCCTTTGCGGCCTTTGCGATTAATCCCCTTTGCGTTCTCCCTGGGAACTGGAAACTTCTAATCTCCGCGGCTATTGGCTGGCGCGGGTGATCTTCGACCGGAAACCTTTGAGGTTCTCCTGCTCCTCGACCGGCCGAACCACTCTGAACCCGACGAAGACTGCCTCGGTATGCCACCAGATGCTCTGCGGATCCTGGGGGTCGCGAAGGCTCCAGTCGGCCTCCGACGCCCGTCTCGCTGAACTGCGAAGCTGCGGCGCCTTGTCGTCCCACGAACCTCCACGCACTGCGTGCGGGTACCTGCGGGCATCCGGCAGCAGGACCGGAAAGAGCGCGGGCATGGCGGCCTTGAAGCTCTTGTAATAATCCGCATCATATTGATCGAGGCACCACTCGGCGAGGTTCCCGTGCATGTCGTAAAGCCCCAGTCCGTTGGGTTTCTTCCTGCCTCCGGGATGAGGGCGATCGTCGGAGTTGCCCGTGTACCAGGCATATTCGTCGAGCATCTTCTGATCGTCGCCGAACGAGTATGCCGTCTTCGATCCGGCGCGACAGGCGTACTCCCATTCGGCCTCGGTTGGCAGGCGGTAGGTCTTTCCGGTGCGGGCCGACAGCCATCGGCAGTACTCCATCGCCGCGTGCCAGGTCATGCTCAGGGCCGGCTGTTTCCCCTTTCCGTAACCGAAGGATTCATCGGCATAGGGCGGAGTGGGTTTCGTCAAAGCATCGGTTCCGGCTGCGCCTTTGGCATCCGGACCGGGAGGCGGCTCGATCTTCGCGCGAAATGCGAAGGCGTCATATTCGTCCCAGGTGACCTCGAATTTACCCATCCAGAAAGATCCGACACGGACTTCGTGCTGAGGGCCCTCATCTGACGCCCGATCGGCTTCTCCGTCGGGACTTCCCATTTTGAAACTCCCACCGGGAACGGGCACCATTTCAAACTTCACATTCGTTTCAGGAATCTCCTGGACATACGGTTTTAAATCGGCCTGGGCGACGACCGTTTTCCCTCCGGCCGCCGGGATTAGGAAGATAAGTGAGATCGACAGTACAATCGAGATGGCTGTCAGCAACTTTGCCGGCATTCGCGAGTCCTTTCGGTGGTCTGCTGGAGCGGGAATGTCGCCGCTCGAAACCTGTTCATTGTTTATGAAGATAATTGCCATATTCGCGGCCCTGATCGTGATCCTGACCGGTTATCGGTTGACGCCGGAAGATCTCTCAAGGTTCGAATTCCAACAGAATCTGATGGGGACGCGCTTTCAGATCGTCGTCTTCGCCGATCGCAGTGACCGTGCCGAAGTCGCCGCTCGCTCGGCATTCGCGCGCATCGACGAACTCAACAGCCGTTTGAGCGATTACAGGGACGACAGCGAACTCAATCAGCTTTGCCGGACCGCGTTCGACCGGCCGGTTGCCGTCAGTGACGATCTGTTGACCGTCCTCGACCAGTCCCGTCACTGGTCGGAACTGACCGGCGGGGCGTTCGATGTCACCGCTGCGCCGGTCATAAGATTGTGGCGGAGAGCTCGCCGGACCCGCCGGATACCCGATCCCGATGAGATCGAGAAAGCGCGACTTTCGGTCGGTTATCGGAAGATGATCATCGATCGCCGGCGAAAATCCGTTCGGCTGACCGATCGTGGAATGCAGCTCGATCTCGGCGGGATCGCAAAAGGTTATGCCGCCGATGAAGCTCTGAAGATTCTCGTCCGGGCCGGTTTCGACAGGGCGCTGGTTGCAGCCGGAGGAGATGTCGTGACCGGCGAGGCCCCTCCCGGGACTCGAGGCTGGATCGTCGGCGTAAGTCCGTTCTCGGACATGTCGGAACCGCCTCTGACCAGACTTGTCCTGCGTCACTCGGCTGTTTCAACCTCGGGAGATGCCGAACAGTATGTCGAGATCGACGGCATCCGCTACTCGCATATCATTGATCCGCGCACCGGACGCGCGCTGACGGGGCCGCGAAGCGTAACGGTCGTCTCGAAAAGAGGCGCCGTCTCAGACCCGGCTGCAACTTCGCTGATCGTTCTCGATGCCGATCGCGGCCTGAGCCTGATCGATTCGAAGCTCAGGAAGTTCGGCCCCGTGGCGGCGCTCTATGCCGCAAAAGTCGACGGAAGGATCGTCACCCGACAGTCACGCAACTGGAGAGATCTGCCCCGGGTCGAATGATCCGCCGCCGTTCGACGACGGCGGATCGTACGACCCGTCAAGTCAATCCCTCAGACCAGAGGCGTCTTGCCCGGAATCGCCACCGGAGGCACGCTCAATGCGCCCCATTCCAGTTTCGACGGGACCAGGAGATCCTTCGAGTTGAGCGCCTGCTCCCAGGTCACGGCCTTGCCGGAGTAGGTCGACATCCTGCCCATGATCGCCGTCAGCGTGCTCTCGGCCACGCTCTTGAGTTCGTTGATCGGCTTGCCCGCGCGGATGCTCTCGATCAGGTCGGTGTGCTCCTGAACGTAGGGATTGGTCTCCTTTTCGGAGAACTTCCAGCTGGTCGCTCCCTTGATCAGGTACTTGTCGACCTGGCTCGTGCCCTTCGTTCCGACCAGAGCCTCGGAGACGCTGTTGTCGCAACCGACCTGCTGACGGCACATGCTCATCATGTGGACGCCGTTCTCATATTCGTAATCGACCGCGAAGTGATCGAAGATGTGACCGTAGGCCGGATCGGTACGGCTCTGCCGGCCGCCCAGACCGACGGCCTTGACCGGATGCACGCCCATCGCCCAGTTGACGACGTCAAGATTGTGGACGTGCTGCTCGACGATGTGATCGCCCGAAAGCCAGGTGAAGTAGAGCCAGTTGCGGAGCTGCCACTCCATGTCGGTCCAGCCCTCCTGGCGGGGCTTGTTCCACAGACCGCCCTGGTTCCAGTAGGCGCGGGCCGCGACGATGTCGCCGATCGCTCCATCTTTGATTCTGTTGAGGGTCTCGATGTATCCACGCTGATGGCGTCGCTGAGTGCCCGCGGCGATGGCCAGACCCTTCGCTTTGGCCTGTTCGTAGAGCGCCAGCACCTGACGAATCCCCGCTCCGTCGACGGCCACCGGTTTCTCGGTGAAGATGTTCTTGCCGGCCATGACGGCCGCGGTCAGATGCTCAGGCCGGAATGCGGGAGGCGTTGCCAGAATGATGTAGTTGACATCGGAAGCGATAACCTTCTTGTAGGCATCGAACCCGACGAAGCATCTCTCGGCGGGAACATCCATCTTGGCGGAATATTTCTTGCTCAGGTTGGCTTTGCTCTCCTCGAGCCGATCCTTGAAGGCATCGCCCATAGCCACCAGTTTGACGCCCGGAGCCGATTCGAGAACATTGCCGATGGCGCCGGTTCCGCGACCGCCACAACCGATCAGGCCCACGCGGATCTCGTCATTGCCTGCCGCGTGCGCGCCGGCCAGCGTCGGAATATTGGCCGTCAGTGTTGTGGCGACGGTTGCCGCCGTCGTGGTCTTCAGAAAATCGCGACGCGATGAGCCTCGCTCCTGATCCTTCTTTTGATTGGTCATTTTCAGAGTCCTCCGGAAATTGCTATGGTTGTCGAAATTAGTGGAATATTGCTTGAATCTGAAGGTTGATACCTCGTTTATATTCCTCCGATTATCGAGATACTTCAAGTGAAAACGGATCGATATACCGGTTGTACTCAGCCGGTTGCCGGTTCAAGGACGTTGATCGTTCCCGAGGTTGCATCGAGGCGGACTTCAACGCCGAGCGGCAGCGTCTGCTGATCATCCGTGTGGCCGACGACGGGGCCGAAGACGACAGGGATTTTGAGCCCTCCGAGAATGGCATCGAGCACTTCGCCGAGAGAAAATCCGGCGGCGACGAAGGGTCTGAACTCGCTCGGGACGCAATCCACGCACTCGCCGAAGACGATCCCGGCCGCCTGATCGAGTTTTCCCGCGAGGCGCAGCTGGGTCAGCATTCGATCGATTCGATACGGTTCCTCGCCGATGTCCTCGAGGAAGAGGATGGCGCCACGAGTGTCGATCTCGTAGGGAGTTCCCATGGTGGTCGAGATGAGCGTCAGATTTCCTCCGATCAGCCGTCCGGTCGCGGTTCCGGGACGGATAGTCCTGATCGGATGTGACGGCCTCAGCGGATTCCTTTCCGGCGGATTCGTTATCTCGCCGAGCGGCGAACTTTCGAAGATCGCCTTGCTGAACCATTTCTGAGTGTATTCAGTGAACTGAGAGAGAAGATTCGGGCCGTGAAAGGTGATCAGTCCGGTCTTTTTGTGGATCGCCAGGTGGAGCGCGGTGATGTCGCTGTAGCCGACGAAGATCTTCGGATTATTTTTGATCAGATCGTAATCGATCCGGTCGAGCAGTTGCGGTGCCCCGTATCCTCCGCTGATGGCGAGGACGGCCTTGACCTCCGGATCGCGGAACATGTCATGCAGATCCCGGATGCGGCCCTCGACGGGGTTGCCGAAATATCCCGATTTTTTGCCGACGTTACCGCCCCATCTGGCTCTGAGGCCGAAATATTCGACGGTTCTCTCGACCTTCTTCAGCGAATCCGGATTGCTGACCGGCGTGGCGGGGGTGATCAGGCCGACGAGATCTCCTTTTTTGAGCGTCTTCGGACGAATCAGTCGAGGTTGTGCGGAGGTCTCCGCTTCAGTCGTTTTGAGAGAGGGGACCAGCAGGCCGGCCCCGAGTCCGGTATTGAATTCTCTTCTTCGCATC
>CALBSU010000012.1 GCA_937967285.1 uncultured Acidobacteriota bacterium | reverse complement strand
GATCGCACACGCTCAAGTACGGCGTCGAATTCCGATCGTATCGCGAGACCGATCGCTTCTTCGGGAACAATCAGACCGGGCAGTTCGGATTCGGAGCCAACTGGGTCCGTGGTCCGCTCGACAATTCACCGATCCCGAGCGATCTCGGCTTCTCGTTCGCATCTTTCCTGCTCGGGCTTCCGACCAGCGGATCGATTACGATCCCGGCCGACTACGCCGAACAGTCGACGACAACCGGAATCTTCGTCCACGACGACTGGAAGGTGAACTCGAAACTGACGCTCAACCTCGGGCTGCGATATGAAATCGAGGGGGCGCTGACCGAGCGTTTCGACAAGAGCGTCCGCGGATTCGAATTCGGCGCCGTTCAGCCGATGGAGGCGGCCGTCAAGGCCAACCTGCTGAGCAAGCCGGTGGACGGCGTCGATCCCGGTCAGTTCTTCGTTCGCGGCGGGTTGACGTTCGCCGGCGTCGACGGGCAGCCGCGCGGCCTCTACGAGACACCGAAGAAGAACTTCATGCCCCGCTTCGGCTTCGCATACAAGCTGACGGACAAAACGGTCGCCCGCGGCGGCTACGGCCTCTTCTACGGCTTCCTCGGCCAGCGTCGCGGCGACGTGATTCAGACCGGATTCAGCATCACGGTCCCGCTCAACGTGACGCTCGACAACGGGCTGACCTTCCAGGAGACGCTCAGCAACCCGTTCCAGACCTATCAGAACGGATTACCGGCCGCACTGGGCGCCGCCGAAGGGATCAGGACCTTCCTCGGTCAGAACATCTCGTTCTTCAACAGCAATCCGCTCTCACCGTACAACCAGCGATGGGAACTGAGCCTGCAGCAGGAACTGCTGATGGGATTCGTTGCCGACATCGCCTATGTCGGCAACCGTGGAACTCATATCGAGTACAACCGCGACATCAACGCCGTGCCCAACCGGTACTTAAGCACGAGCGACGTGCGCGACAATACGACCAACTCCTATCTGACGGCGCTGGTGCCGAATCCGTTCGCCGGTCAGATGCCCGCCAGCGCGGGCTCGGCCTTCCGGTCGACCAATATTGCCCGCCAGCAACTGCTGCGCCCGTACCCGCAGTTCGGATCGGTTACGACGACCAGCAACGACGGTTATTCGTGGTATCACTCGCTGCAGTTCAACCTGAACAAGAGGTTCTCGCGCGGTTACACCTTCGGCCTCAACTACACCTGGTCGAAGTTCATGGAAGCGATCTCGCTTCTGAACGCAGCCGATGCAATCCCGGTTGAAGCGATCTCCGATTCCGACCGGACCCACCGGCTGACGCTCAACGGGATCTACGAGCTGCCGTTCGGCAGGGGGCGGAGATTCATCGCGGATCTCAACCCGGTGGCGTCGCTCTTCGTCAGCGGCTGGCAGTTGTCGGGGATCTATCAGTTCCAGAGCGGAGCCCCGATCAACTTCGGCAATATCTTCTTCACCGGCAGCTTCGACGATATCGCGCTCTCAGGCAGCGAGCAGACGATCGGCCGGTGGTTCAATACGGGAGCAGGTTTCGTTACGGCTTCGAGCGCTCAGCCGGTGAGCAACATCCGGACATTCCCGCTCAGGCTGAGCAATGTCCGGACGGATGCGATCAACAACGTCGATCTGTCGATCATCAAGAAGACTCAGATCCTCGAAGGCAAGAACCTCGAATTCCGGGCCGAGTTCATCAACGCCTTCAACCACCCGCTCTTCCCGGCTCCGAATACCAACGTAACCCAGGCCGCCTTCGGACAGATCGTGGCCAGCAACCAGGCGAACTACCCGCGACGCATTCAGCTGACGGTCAAGTTCGTCTTCTGAATCGTCTCTCTGATAACTGAAAAGGCCGGGGGAATCGCTTCCACCCGGCCTCTTTTTTGCGTCAGAGTTATGCCCGGAATCCGGGCACCCGACAGTCTACAGCGTCCAGCCCTTGCGATATTCGCGATGGAGGTACTGGTTGGCGTCCTGATTGTTGGTGATCCGGCCGGCGTCTCCGTCGTAGTAGAGACGTTTGCCCTGGCCGGCGCGCATGGCGACGACTCCGAGAAGCATCGTCTCGGTCAGGCGCGAGGCGTACTCGAACGGACAGGTCGCTTTCTCTTTGCCCTTGATCGCATTGATCCAGTTCATCCGGTGAAGCGCCTGAGCGAACGGACCGTCTCCGGCCTTCTCGACGCGGAAATATGTCTTCGGCACCTTCGCCGCCGCTTCGTGGAGCGACTGCGGATAGAGCTTCGGATCGGCGCCGTAGGTCCCGTGAACCAGAATGCCCTTCTCGCCGATGAAGATGACTCCGCCGCCCGGATTGAGCGGTACGTCATCAGGCAGCGCATCGGGGCGCGGAGCCATCAGGCCGCCGTCGACCCAGGTCAGCTTGACCGCCGGCTGCGCGCCGCGCGCCGGGAAGTGATAGACGATCTGCGAGGCGACGGGGTAGCTCGCCGGCTGGTTCTTGTTGTCCGTTCCGAAGGGCGAGAAGGTCGCCTCGACGCTCTTCGGATAGGTCAGCCCGAGCGCCCAGTAGGGATGATCGATCAGGTGAGCGCCCATGTCTCCGACCGCGCCGGTTCCCCAGTCGACCCAGCCGCGCCAGTTGAACGGATGATAGACACCGTGATACGGCACCTCGGGCGCCGGGCCGAGGAAGAGGTCCCAGTCGATGCCCTGCGGAACTCCCTCTTCGCCCATGGCCATCGCCAGCGCTCGGTTGACGCGACGCGCCGACCAGTCGCGCGGCCCGTCCGATTCCGTCGACTGGATCGGCTTCATCGGACGAGGAACGCCCTGCGGCCAGAAACCGACCGGCCGATTCGTCCAGACCTGAACCTCGGAAACCTTGCCGATGATTCCGGCCTGGATCCATTCGTTGACCAGCGCAGCGCCCTCGCTCGAATGGCCCATGTTTCCCATCTGCGTGACGACCTTCGTCCGCGCCGCCACTTCGCGCAAGACTCGCGCCTCGTTCACCGACCAGGTCAGCGGCTTCTCGATGTAGGCGTGCTTGCCCAGCTCCATCGCCGTCTTGCCGATCACCGCATGAGTGTGGTCCGGCGTGGCGACAACCACCGCATCGATATCCTTCTGCTCTTCGAGCATTTTGCGGAAATCGGTGTAGCGTTTCGCTTTCTGATACGACTCCTGCAGCTTGAGAGCCTGGGCACGCCGCTCCTCCATCATCCGCTGCATCCTTGACTGCTGCTCCGCGCTCATCGCCGGCGCGCCCGGACGACGGCCTCCCTCGCGCGGACGGGTCATGTTGGCGATCTCGCGATCGACGTATCCGAAATCGACGTCGCACAGCGCGACCATGTTCTGCCCGCCCTGGATCAGTTCGCCCGAGTCGGTCTTGCCCTGCCCTCCGCATCCGATCAGCGCGAAATTGACCGTGTCGCTCGGCGCATTGAATCCGACGCCGCCGAGAACATGGCGCGGTACGATCATCAACCCTGCCGCGGCCCCGGTGGTCCCGGCTACGAACTTTCTTCTCGTTATCTTCTCTTTTTTCATTATGGTTCCTTTGTGGTAAGCAGG
>CALBSU010000011.1:2500-4503 GCA_937967285.1 uncultured Acidobacteriota bacterium | reverse complement strand
ATAATCGCAGGTTGAGCGAGTGGCCTCCGGGGCCGCGCCCGGCATTGCGCTTCAGGTTGCCGATCGATCCGATGGCGGGGAGCGAAAATGCCTCGAAGATCTCCGAATCCAGCGATTCGCCCGGTCGTCGCCAGTCTATCAGCGCGTAATCTCCGCTGAAGTTCGGCCGGTCGTTGCTCACGTCATCGAGATTCCGGTCGTTGCCGTTGGCGCCGATGTTGAACGGGCGTGAAGAGTAGTAATTGAATGTTCCGGACAGTCTGATCTTGCCGGGCAACAGGTACGATCCGCTGAGGTTTATCCGGTGTCTTGAATCGAGCAGGCTCAGCGACCGTTCACGCGCGAAATCTCCGGGGACGAGCGGCGAAGACGTATTGACCACTCCGTCGTCGATCAGGCGCGAGAGCGCGTATGCCGCCCTGAGCGAGCCGCGCCCGGCCATACGCCATTGCAACTCCGTCGTCAGTCCGTGGTAGAAGCTGTTGCCGCGCGCCTGCAGTTCCTCGACCTGCGTCAGCGACGGATCGGGACGCAGGTGACGGATCGCCGCCATCGCCGCCCGGATCGTGCTCGAAGCGTTGCTGGTCGATGGATTGTTGAGACCGAAGATGACAATTGTTGAATTGTTCTCCTTGATCGTTCGATACGGGTCGGTTCCGAGATCGAAGCGCACCGTGTCGGCATTTCCTGTCGCGCTGATCGGTCGCTGATTCGTCGCCGGATCGCGCCGATTGTCGAAATCCCTCGATAACAGCCAGCTTGTGAAATCCGGAAATCCATCGGGGAGCCGCGCGGCGTTGGCGTTGCTCTCGCGCCACAGGTGCAAGCCGCGATTGAAGCTGTAATTGACCTCGATCTTCAGCCCGGACCTCAGCTCCCGCTCGAAGCCGAGCGATGCCTGATAACTTTCCGGAATTCGAAATCCGCGTTCGAGACGGCGAAGAAAGCCCGTTTCGCGGACTCCCAGCAGATCGAGTCTTGGATCATCGCTTGAGATGACGTTCGGATAGATCAATTCATCGAGCAGAACCTTTGCCGCCTGATTGTTCGTGTCGATCAGGATCGATTTCGAGGTCACGGTGAAATCGTCGATCGTCCGCAGCAGCGCGCGATTGTAGAAAATCCCCCAGCCGCCGCGCATCACCGTCCGGTCATCCGGCGACCATGCGAACGAAACCCGCGGCCCGAGGTTGTTCCGGTCCGGGAGGATCGTTTCATTGTCCCAGCGAAGCCCGAACGAGAGAGTCAGGTTGGGTTTCGCTCTCCATTCGTCCTGAGCGAAGATGCCGAGGTAGGCGTTGCTCAAACCGGAATCGGTCAGAAAGCGATGTTCGTATCGCGACGGCCGGCCGATGAGGAAATCCCCGGGCGAGGCGAAGCTGAATGTTCCCGTCGTATCGCTCAGATCGACGAAACGCGACGAGATCGTCTGCAGATCGGTTCCGAATCTGATCTTGTGATTCCCGCGCGAATGATTGATCGTCCACTGGAGCTGCCCCCTCTCTTCGCGCCGGTCGGTCCCCGAAAGATTGCTCGATCCGGCCGTCAGCCGCCCGCTCCGGCTGAAAGGGTTGGCCGACGGATCTCCCTTCACGTCACGCGGATCGGCGATCGTGATCAGCACCACGGGATCTGAATTCGGAGGCGCATCGGCCGGAGCCAGCTTCGAAATCTGAAAGCGCAGATTGCTCACCCAGCGCGGCGAGATCATGAAGTTGTCCGAGGCTGATATGGATCTGTTGTCACGGCCCGTCGAGCGCAGCGTGTCCAGGGTTCGCCTCCCGCCGGGGAATCCGCGCTCGTCCCGCCCCCGGGCCAGCGTCGTAATCAGCGAAAGATTGTGCCTCTCGCTCAGATTGAGATCGGCCTTCATCTGCCACGTCTGCGCGCGCCGCGGAGTCCTCACTCGCTCGTCATACAACCCCACTTCCGCCCCGTCGTTGACCGAAAACGGCTCTCCCTTGATGTCGTAGGCGATGTTCCCCAGATTCCTCCCGTTCGGT
>CALBSU010000010.1 GCA_937967285.1 uncultured Acidobacteriota bacterium | reverse complement strand
GAATCGCCCGTCATCCCGGCCGAGGAGGCGAAGATCAACGCCAACCTGCAGCGCGGGATTCTGCCGCCCGGGCCGCGGAAGACCCTGCGTGAACTGGTCGATGTCGACACGGCGCGGCGGCTCGAATTCGGCAGAAGCCCGGACGGGACTTCGATCGGCCCGGAGGATTTCGTCTCTCGAGGATCGGTCATGTTCGAGATACCGATTCCTGAGGGGCAGTTCACGCTCAACATGCAGTTCGACGCGGAGCTTGGCGGGAAGCGCGACCAGGTCGTGAGGATAGTGGTATCCGATCGTCCGGACGGCGCGACAAGGGGGCAGCCGACGCGCGCGCTGATCGGCGATATGAAGACGGCCGGTTACAGGGCTTTTCGGACGGGAGTGATGGAACTGGCCGGGGATCTGCCGCCGAATTCGCACGGCGAACCCACTCCGGCGGACAAGGACCCGATTCCCGATCCGTTCGACAACACCTACAACGTACCCGAGCACGACGAGTTCGTTCAGAAGATCAAGTACCTGCGCGACGACCGGTTCGTGGTCGAAAACATCCTCGACGATACGACCCGCAAAAGGCTCGATCAGGCATGGAACGACCTCTACGCTTCATTCGAATACCACGACGCGTATCTCAACCTGCTGGCGAAGCATTTCGGCCATGACCTGAAAGGTGCGCGGATCGCTCAACTCGATCGGGCGAAGATCGCTGCGCTGCCGGCAGAGATGCGGAAGTACGTCGCTCCGCTGCGTCGCGAATACGAGGCCGTCATGGCCGCGCAAAAGGCTGCACGACCGGGACACGTCAATGACTGTCTGGATTTCGCCTCCCGCGCCTGGCGGCGTCCGCTGACGGACGGAGAGAAGGCGGGGCTGACGGCATTCTACGAAAAAGCCCTCAGCACGGACGCCGATCATCGGAAGGCGATCAGGGCTCTGCTGACCCGGATCCTTGTCGCGCCGCAGTTTCTCTACCGGATCGAGAAGTCTGTCGATTCGCGATCCGTGGTGAAGGCGGCGTATCAGAATCCTGTCAGGCCTCTCGACGACTGGGAGATGGCCTCGCGTCTGAGCTTCTTTCTGTGGGCGTCGATTCCGGATGACGAGTTGCGTCGCGCCGCAACCGCGGGTGAGTTGACCGATGCCGACGGGATCCGCAAACAGGTCAGGCGGATGCTGGCGGACCCGAAGGCTCGAAGGCTGGCGACGGAATTCTTCGGGCAGTGGCTCGGCTTCTATCATTTCGATGATTACAAGGGCGTCGACACCAGCCGCTTTCCAGAGTTCACCGAGAAGGTGCGCGAAGCGATGTATGACGAGTCGATCACATTCTTCGAGCACATCATTCGTGAGGGAAGGCCGGTTCGCGAGATCATCTTCGCCGACTACACTTTTTTGAACAGTGATCTGGCGGGATTTTACGGCGCGGGCAGGGAAGTCAAATCGAAGGACAGGCTGGAGCGTGTGGATGGCGCGAATGGCTTTCATCGCGGCGGCGCGCTGCGGCTGGGAGCGGTGCTGACGGTCACGTCCGCGCCGCTCAGGACGAGCCCGGTCAAGCGGGGCGACTGGATACTGCGGCGCATACTGGGTACGCCGACGCCTCCGCCGCCGGCCGATGCCGGCTCGCTGCCGGCTGACGACAAGCTCTTCGGCGGGCTGTCGCTCAAGGCGAAGCTCGAACAGCACAAGCGCAATGCGACATGCGCGAACTGCCACACGCGGATCGATCCGCTCGGTTTTTCGCTCGAACGCTACGATCCGACCGGGCGCTGGCGGGACCGCTACCAGGACGGCAATCCGATCGAGGATTCCGGGACGCTGGCCGACAAGACGGAGATCAGCGGAGTCGACGGACTGCTCGATTACCTTCGTTCGAAGGAACCCCAGGTACGCAGGACGCTTTCGTACAAACTGGTCGGCTACGCTCTGGGGAGGACCGTTCAGGCTTCGGATCAGTTGCTGATCGAGAAGCTGGTCGGTGCCGGCGGGGAAGCGCCGTTCGCGCGACTGGCGGAGGAGATCGCCCTGAGCGGCCAGTTCCGAAATCGCCTGGAAACCGAATCGAAGTCCAGGATCGCATCGAACAGGGAATGAAGAAGGACGAGACGATGAAACCAATCAGCATAAGCAGAAGGCATTTCCTGCGCGGAGCCGGCGTGGCGCTGGCGCTGCCGTGGATGGAATCGCTGCCTCTGAAGGCGCAGAACGCGAAACCGGGCGGGGGACCGCCGCTTCGCTTCGCTCACGTCTACTTCTCGAACGGCGTCGAGCCGGTTCACTGGCATGCGAAAGGCGCGGGCGCCGCGATGGAGTTCGGCGCGGCTGCGCGGCCGCTGGCGCCGATCAGCGAGGATCTGGTCTTCATCCGCGGGCTTTACCATCAAAACGCCTTCAAATCGACCAGCCCGCATCTGGGCCGGATGAATCTGCTCTCGGGCGAGACGGTCAGTCTGAATCCGAACGAGATCCGCGTCGGAACGACATTCGACCAGATACTGGCCCGGCGAGTCGGTCAGCAGACGGCGCTGTCGAGCCTCGCGCTCGGAATCGAGCCGAACGAACTGAGGCTCGAGGACGGATTGTCGATGATCTACGGTTCGAACATCTCGTGGATTACTCCGAGCAAGCCGGCTACGAAAGAGATCTATCCGGCGCGCGTCTTCGATCAGCTTGTCGGCGACGGGAAGGGCAGGGAACTCGATCGCAGCGTTCTGGATGCCGTGCTCGGCGATGTGCGCTCGATCCAGCCCCGGATCAGCGGCGCCGACCGGCAGAAGCTGGATGAATATCTTGAATCGGTTCGCGATATCGAGAAGAGGATCGATCGCGCCGGGCGCGAGGAGCGGCTCGAGGGCTGGCGGCCGTCGCTGAAAGAGGCGAATATGGCGCGCCCGGCCGACTCGCTGCCGCAGAATGTTCCGGAACACATGAAGCTCATGCTCGACCTGATCGTGCTGGCGTTTCAGATGGACAGGACGCGCGTAATCACGCTCATGCTCAACAACGATCTGTCGCAGATGAACTTCAGGTTCCTGGAAGGCGTCCGCGGAGCGCTGCATCTGGATCTGACGCATAACGGCCGCGCGCCTGAACTCGAGGCGATGTACCTCAAGACCAATCAGTTTCACGTGCAGCAGTTCGCCTACCTCGTCGAGCGAATGAAAGCGATCGACGAGGGCGGATCGTCGCTGCTCGACAATTCGCTGCTGATGTTCGCTTCGAGCCTCTTCGACGGGGACTCTCATGGCGCCGAACAACTGCCGATCGTCCTCGCCGGAAGGGCCGGAGGCGCGCTGAAGACCGGACGCATCCTGGACTACCTCGACAAAGGCAACGACAACCGGCGCGCGTGCAGCCTCTTCCTTTCGATAATGGACGCCTTCGGCGTCCCGCTCGACCGGTTCGGCGACAGCGACAGCCGGCTGGCCGGGTTGTAGACTTCACGTTATCCGGTCGATTCGCAAACACGGAATCGAATCATCAAAGGGCATGCCATGTCACACAACGGATTCACTCGACGGGATTTTCTGTGCGCCACGGGCCTCCTCGGAGCATTCGCCCTTCCGGGCGGCAACGCCGTGAGCGACGATCTGAAAGCGCGCTTTGCGAAACTCGATGCCGTTCTCAAAGAGCCCGTGCTCAAGAAGGAGCTCTTCGGCTCGCCCGTCATCATCGAATCCCTTGATCTGCTGCATCTGGATGGAAAGTATCTCTGCCGCGTCCGGTCGCGCGACGGCGCCGAAGGCATCTCGGTCGCTCACAGCACGATGGACAGGCTCTATCCTATCTTTCTCAGGAATCTGCGCCCTTTCTTTCTCGGCAAGGATGCGCGGGAGCTGGACCTGATTCTTGAGAAGGTCTACATCTACGATTTCAACTTCCGTTTCAACGGTCTGGCGCTGGGGCTGCCGCTGGCGACGATCGAATTCGCCATCCTGGACATGCTGGGGCGCATGGCGCGCAAGCCTGTGGCGGAGCTGATCGGCCGCAGGCATCGTTCGGAAGTCGGCGTCTACATGGCGACCGAATGGCGCGAGAAACCCGTCGACGAGTCGATCGAGCTGATCAAGGGCGCGGTCGCCGAGCACGACATTCACGCCCTCAAGATCAAGGTCGGCGGACTGATGTTCATGACGCGGGACATGTACGCTGTCGGCCCTCCGGGGCGGACTGAGAAGATCGTCCCGCTGGTTCGCAAGACGTTCGGCGACAGGATGACGCTCTATGCCGACGCCAACGGATTCTACTCCGTGCCGGAAGCGCTCCGCGTCGCGAGGCTTCTCGAGGAGCACAAATTCGCCTACTTCGAGGAGCCGGTCATGTTCGACCATCTCGAGGAGATCCGGGAGCTGGCCCGAACCCTCAGGATACCGATCGCGAACGGCGAACAGGACTACAGTTTTTACGGATTCCGCTGGCTGCTCGCTCATGACGGGATAGACATCGTCCAGCCGGACAACTACTACTTCGGCGGAATGATCCGATCGGTCAGGGTGGCCCGGATGGCCGCCGCCTTCGGCAAGACGATCGTGCCGCACATGTCCGGGGGCGGGCTCGGCTTCTTCTACAACGTGCAGCTCGTTTCGGCGCTGCCGAACGCGGGCGCTCACCACGAATTCAAATCGTTTCGCACGCACGTTCGTTTCGAGAGCAGGACCGCGCCGCTCAAGGTCATCGACGGCAGGATCAAGGTCCCGACCGGCCCGGGATTCGGTGTCGATCTCGATCCTGACTGGGTCGCAAAGCACGAGATAATCAAATAATTACCCCGTCAATTATTTTAAATCGCAGAGGCGCAGAGGGGGCAGAGATTGATATTGTGAATATTTAGATTCGAATTATCATCCAATGGGCATATAACCAATATTGCCGCCATTCATTAATTCTCTGCCCCCTCTGCGCCTCTGCGATTTAAAATTTAGAAAATTCAGTTAACAAGGTGAATAATGCGAGGGAACTCCGATGATCAGACGTCTCGCGCTCGTCGTCGTTGCTCTGCTGCTGGCAGTCGCTGGATATCTTCTCCTCTGGCCGGTTCCGATCGACCCTGTCGCCTGGACTCCGCCCGAAGATCCCGGATT
>CALBSU010000009.1 GCA_937967285.1 uncultured Acidobacteriota bacterium | reverse complement strand
CGAATTTCAATGTATGATTTCTGGTCACAATTACCTTCCCGATTAACCGATTCTAAATCCGCGACATGAGAAGTGGATTTTTATGTATATTGTTTTCAATAGTTTACAGGCGGCGAGCAGGAAAAATTTGCTGGAGACGTCCAGTGGTACGGTCGTTGCAATGGTATATGCCGACAAGCAATGCTTCAGCAGTTACTCGAGTACGGAAAGTGTTGGGGGACACTTAAAACAACGGTTGCTGAAGAGTGATCGTTGTCCGTACCAGAGATAGGGCGGCTGTCTGGAACCGTATAGTTCTTGGGGGAGGCTTTACGGTTCCAGGCAGCCTTCCTTGTTTTCAGATCCTTTCGATCCGCCGGCCGGCGGTAAAAATCCCTGTAAAAAATCGGACCAGGAAGCGAATCGACACGTCTAAGGATGTGTAACGGGCAGAATTCACGTTACATTGAGTATAGTGGAACATAAGTTTTTTGGATTTTGACGCCAAGGCGCCAAGACAGCCAAGATGGATCTATTGATATAATTGCTCCGGTTTCCTCCGTTGCAGCCTTCCCTTGGTCTTCTATTCTTGGCCATCTTGGCGCCTTGGCGTCAAAAAATCCTAAGATAATTTGTTAACAGCATTGAGTAGAGTGACATAAACAAATTACTTCCTGTGAATGGGGAGGGACAGATGAGCAGAAAGATAATGATCTGGGTGCTGGTGGCGATGCTGAGTCTGAGCGGGCCGGCGGGGATGGCATCGGCGGAGCGAGCCGTGCCGGCGAAGCCGGATGCGAGGCAGAAGGCAGCGCACCTGCTGGATCGGATAACGTTCGGACCGCGCCCCGGCGATGTGGATGCCGTGATGAAGCTCGGCTGGGAGAAGTATCTGGAGAAGCAGCTCAATCCCGGTTCGATCGACGACAGAGCGCTTGAAGAGAAGTTGAAGGCGATCGAGAGCATTCATCTGAGCACGAGCGAACTGGCGAAATATTATCCTCCGCCGCAGGTTATCCGGCAGGCGTTGAAAGAGAAGGGGATCGAACTGCCGCAGCCTCAGGGCCAGCAGGATCCGTCGGAGATGCCGCGGGCCGATGCCGATGAACGGCTCCGCCGGCGTGAGACGCTCAAGGCGCTGAATGAGATGGGCTATCGTCAGCCCCAGCAGGTCGTGCGCGAGATGCAGCAGGCCAAGATCCTGCGCGCCGTGTACAGCGAACGCCAGTTGCAGGAGGCGATGACCGATTTCTGGTTCAATCATTTCAACGTCTTCATCCAGAAGGGCGCCGACCGCATCCTGACGACCTCCTACGAACGCGACACCATCCGCCCGCGCGTCTTCGGCAAGTTCGAGGATCTGCTTCTGGCGACGGCCGAAAGCCCGGCCATGCTCTTCTACCTCGACAATTTTCAGAGCGTTTCGCCGGACATGCAGAATCGGATGATGAGGGGCAGGGCGATCGGCCGACTGCGCCAGCAGCCGCAGAACGCGCAGCAGCGCCGTCCGCGCGGCATCAACGAAAATTACGCTCGCGAGATAATGGAGCTGCACACGCTCGGCGTCGACGGCGGCTACACTCAGAAGGATGTTCAGGAAGTGGCCCGCTGCTTCACCGGCTGGACGATCAGGAATCCGCGGGGAGCGGCCGAGTTCGTCTTCAACCGTTTCGCGCACGATGACGGCGAGAAGGTCGTGCTCGGCCACAGGATTCCGGCCGGCGGCGGCAAGAAGGACGGCGAGACGGTGATCCGCATCCTCGCCTCGCATCCGTCGACCGCGAAGTTCGTCTCGACCAAGCTGGCGCGCAAGTTCGTCTCGGACAATCCGCCGCAATCGCTGGTCGAGAGCATGTCGAAGACCTGGCTCAAAACCGGCGGCGACATCCGCGAGGTCCTGCTGACGATGTTCAAATCGCGCGAATTCTGGGCTCCCGAAAACTATCGCGCCAAGATCAAGACGCCGTTCGAGATGACCGTCAGCGCGGTTCGCGCCATCGGCGCCGAGACCAACGGCGGCCCGGCGTTCCATCAGTGGATCGCGAAGATGGGCGAGGGGCTCTACCTCGCGCAACCGCCGACCGGCTACCCCGATACGTCAGAGCACTGGGTCAATACCGGCGCTCTGCTCGAGCGGATGAACTTCGGCCTGGCTCTGAGCGCCAACCGGATTCCGGGCACTCGGGTCGGACTCGAATCGCTGACTTCAGGATTCGAGACTGCGAAACCAGCGCAGGCCGTCGACCGCCTGGTCGATCGTCTGCTCAACGGTCAGGTCTCCGAACAGACTCGCAGGACGATAGACAAGACTCTCCAGGAGCAGGCGAAGGCGGAGCTGGCCGGCGCCGATCTGGTCAAAATAGTCGGCCTGATCCTTGGATCTCCCGAATTTCAGCGGCAGTAGTTCCGATTGAGAGGTGAGCAGTATGACGATGAATCGAAGATACTTCATCAAGGGCGGCGGGATAGCGCTGGCCGGGCTGGGTGCGATGACGGCTTCTCCGTCCTTCCTGACGCGGGCGCTGGCGAGCTCCGACGGCCGGAAGCGGATTCTGATCGCGATCTTTCAGCGCGGCGCAATGGATGGACTGAACGCCGTCGTCCCGTTCGGAGATCAGAACTATTCCCGCCTCCGTCCGAGCATCGCGATTCCGCGTACCGGAGAAGGCGGCGTGCTCGACCTGGACGGGTATTTCGGGCTCCATCCGGCGCTGGCGGCATTCAAGCCGCTCTACGATCAGCGGCAACTGGCCGTCATCCACGCCGTCGGATCACCCGACAACACTCGCTCGCATTTCGACGCGCAGGACTACATGGAATCGGGAACGCCGGGAGTCAAGAGCACTTCCGACGGGTGGCTCAACCGGTATCTGCAGTCGAGTTCGGATCCGAAGGCCTCTCCCTTCAGAGCGGTCGCCATGGGACCGAACATGCCGCGCGCGATGCAGGGCAAGGCATCCGCCATCGCCATGACCAGCATCGATGATTTCGCCATCCGCGGCGGCCGCGGGGCGGTCGCCAAACAGGTCGAAGGCGGCTTCGAGGCGATGTACGAACAGACCGTCAGCGAAGCTTTGCGCGGCACCGGCCGTGAAACGTTCGAGGCGGTCAGGATGCTCAAGAGCACGAACCCGACACGGTATCAGCCCGAGGCCGGCGTTCAGTACCCGCGCGGCCAGTTCGGCGCCCGGCTCCGGCAGATCGCCCAGTTGATCAAGTCCGACATCGGCCTCGAAGTGGCTTTCACCGACATCGGCGGGTGGGACACGCACGCCAATCAGGGAGCCGCGCAGGGGCAGTTCGCCCTGCGGCTGGCCGAACTCTCACAGGGCATTACCGCGCTCTATGCGGACCTTCAGAAATTTGCCGATCAGGTCGTCATTCTGACCATGACTGAATTCGGCCGAACCGCGAAAGAGAACGGCAACCGCGGCACCGATCACGGTCACGCCAGCGCCATGTTCGTCGTCGGCGGAAAGGTCAACGGCGGAAAGATTCATGGCGACTGGCCGGGGATCGCAACCGAACAGCTCTACGAACAGCGCGACCTGGCCGTCACCACCGACTTCCGCAACGTCTTCGCCGAGATTGCGAGCAGGCATCTCGGCTCCGGCGATCTGAAGTCGATCTTTCCCGGATACACGGTCGATCAGTCGAAATTCAGGGGATTGTTCAGAAGCTGAAGGGGGACTCAGCCGATCTGGAGCGCATTGAGCAGGCCGCGGCTGAATTCTACGGCTCTCTGCTGACGGTCGATCGGATCCTTCTCGAGCGCCTTGAAGATCTCGGCCTCGACCAGCAGGTTGATGTCCGAGTCCAGTACGTGGAGCGGCGTCGGGCGAAAATTGAGCAGCTTGACGCCGAACTCCCCGACTTTGCTGGCGACGAAAGGCGGCTGGCCGGCGAGCATCTCGTAAGCGATCACGCCCAGCGAATAGATATCCGAGCGCAGATCGGCTTCTTCGCCCTTGAACTGTTCGGGGCTGACGTATGTCGGTCTCAGCGGCAACTGCCCCTGGCTCTGCAGCTTCGCCGTCGTCCCCGGTACGAATTCACGCCCCGACGCCACCTTGGCGAAACTGAAATCGACCAGCCTGACGATCGCGCCGTTCGGAGTCGGCGCGTCGAGAAGGATGATCGACTCCGGTTTCAGGTCGCGATGAACCAGACCCGCCTTGTGCGCAGCATCGAGCGCCGTGCAGGTCGAGACGACGATCTCGACCGTCTCCTGCACCGAAAACTTCCCGATCACCTGCATCGCATTGCGCAGCGACTTGCCTTTCACGAATTCACCGACCACGTACGCGCTCGCATCCGGGAGCAGGCCGAAATCGTAGATCGCTCCGATCTGCGGGTGATGAAATCCCTGCGCAATCTGCGCCTCGCGTCGAAAACGATCCTGAGCCCGCGGGTCGGCCAGCACGCTCGCGCGGATGACTTTGATCGCCACTTCCCGCGAGTTGAGCATGTCAGTCGCGGCGAAGACGTATCCGGTCGCTCCGCGATGCAGCACCCGCTCCAGTTCGTATCGTCTGTTGATGATGTGGGGGATAAGTTCGATGGTCGTCAGCTCGACCAGGCATTCCTTGCAGAACTGCACATTCGCCGGATAGCAGCGTTTGCAGGAAACACAGGTGCGCACAAGCTCGAGGCTGTCACTCGTCGCCATATTACTCCCCTCCCGGCCGGTCGAAAATACGATCGATGGCTCTCAGCTGATCGGTCGCCGGCCTCAGTCGCTGCATTCGTTTGAAATGATCCTGGCTGCAATAATAAAGTACAATCCTCAAAGTACAAAGTAACGAACACGAGGTGAACCAATGAACGAAATGACCAGAAGGCAGTGGGCCAGGCTGGCCCTCGGCGGCATCGCGGCGGGCGCGCTCACCGGCGCGGCGGCCGACAGGAAAAGTTCCATCGTCAAGGGCGTCCAGATCGGCGCCCAGAGCTACAGTTTTCGCGATCGCCCGCTCGATGACGCGATCCGGGCAATGAACGAGATCGGGCTCTCATCCTGCGAGCTCTGGAGCGGCCACGTCGAGCCGAAAGACCTCGATCGCGATGCGCGCCGCGTCTGGCGCATCACAACCTCCCTCAACCATTTCAGGCTGATCGGAGAGAAGTTCAAGAGCGCCGGTATCGAACTCTACGCTTACAACTACAGCTTCAGGGACGATTTCACCGACCAGGAGATCCAGCGCGGATTCGAGATGGCCAAAGCGCTCGGCGCCAAAGCCATTACCGCCT
This sequence comes from uncultured Acidobacteriota bacterium, assembly GCA_937967285.1. GTDB lineage: Bacteria > Acidobacteriota > Blastocatellia > RBC074 > RBC074 > JADJXM01. Next base: position 349 of record CALBSU010000009.1, on the reverse strand, counting down.
CTGCCACCGTCAATACCGCCCGGCGCGTCGACGCCTATGCCCGCGACTACAAAATCCGCGTCGGCATGCATAACCACTCAAACATCAGACCGAACGAATTCGCCACTCCGGACGATTTCGCCCGCGCAATGGAGGGCAATTCAGAGTACATCTGCATCAACCTCGATATCGGGCACTTCACCGCCGCCGGATTCGATGCCGTCGATTTTCTGCAGAAGCATCACAACCGCATCGTCAGCCTGCATATCAAGGACCGCAAACGCAATCAGGGCGATAACGTTCCGTTCGGACAGGGCGATACGCCGATCAAGCAGGTCCTCCAACTGCTCAGCAAAAACAGGTGGAAGAT
>CALBSU010000008.1 GCA_937967285.1 uncultured Acidobacteriota bacterium | reverse complement strand
CCCTCACCAGCGCTTTCTACGGCATCTCGAGGACGGGATTCTGGGACCGCGAATGGCTGCTCGATGTGATCGCCAACCTGCCCGAGGGGACGAGCGAACTGATGTGCCATCCGGGTTACGACGATTCGGACCTCAGATCGTCTCAAACCCGCCTGACCTCTTCCCGCCAGGCTGAACTGGAGATCCTGACCGATGAGACGGTCTCGCGTGCGATCTCCGACCACGGAATCGATCTCATCCACTACGGCCGCATCGCGAGCCTCTAAATTTTGTAACTAAACCGTTCTCACGCGAAGGGGATTTAAACGCCAAGCCGCCAAGATGGCCAAGGTTATTCCGGGCATGAAACACCGGTTTTAACCATTGTTCGATCGGCGATATTCAGGCAGCTTGCACAATCCTATCCTTAATCCCACCTTGGCCATCTTGGCGGCTTGGCGTTTAATAATTCTACCCGTTAGGGCTGAACAGTTACTTTTACTTCCTACTTTTTACTTTCTACTTTTTACTTTCTACTCATTTTTGACAAGCGTCATTCGAGCGCATAAACTTCACGTTTAACGGCTTAATTCCGGCAAGGAGCTGAAAGATTTGTCACGGACGTGGTCAAGTCCGCCTGCGGAACGTCCTCTCATAGGTATCACGACCCGCCTGGATTCAGCGGATGTCTTCTATCTGCGGCGTTATTATGCCGAAGCCGTCGAGGCGGCGGGCGGGATACCCGTCTACATTCCACTGATTCCTGCGGATGACTGGCTCGGCGCGCTGGTCGGGCGGCTGGACGGTCTGGTGCTATCGGGGAGCAACAGCGATCTCGATCCGGCGCTCTACGGCGAGGAGCCGCATCCCCGTCTCGGCGACGTGATTCCGGAGCGGGACGAGACGGACCTCAAGCTGCTCGAACTGGCCGAACGGCGCGGCCTGCCGGTGCTGGCGATCTGTTTCGGGATGCAGTCGCTCAACGTCTCGCGGGGAGGGACGCTGATTCAGGACATCGAATCGCAGCTCAGCGGGGCGATCAAGCATGAACAGGGAAAGATCTTCGACCGGCCGTCGCATTCGATCGATCTCGAGCCGGGGTCGCTGCTCCAACGGCTGGCGGGAGCGGACCAGGTCCGCGTCAACAGCAGTCACCACCAGGCGATCGGCCGAGTCGGAAGCGACCTGAGAGTAATCGCGACGGCGGCTGACGGGATCATCGAAGCCGTGATCGACCTGCGGCCCGGCAGGTTCGTGCTCGGAGTTCAATGGCATCCGGAGATCGGCTGGCGACGCGACGCGTTTTCGCGTGCGATCTTCGGGCATTTCATCGAGGTGGCGAAAAGGGGGGCGTATGAGCAGGCAGTCTAGGATGACGATCGGCCTTTTGTCGGCGGCGCATTTCGTGACCGACTCGTATTCGAGTTTTCTGCTGCCGCTGCTGCCGTTGATGGCTATCAAGCTGGGGCTGACGCCGGTCCAGGCCGGGCTGCTGATTCCGCTCCAGATGCTGACGTCGTCGCTCATGCAGCCGATCTACGGGATGATTTCCGATCGGTATCTCAAGCGGTCGATGTCGGTTTACGGCCCGCTGATCGCTGCGATCTTTCTGTCGAGCATCGGGCTCGCCGCCAGCCTGCCGATGCTGGTGCTCTTCGTCGCCCTCGGCGGTTTCGGAATCGGAGCGTTTCATCCGCAGAGCGCGGCCATCATCTCGCGGGCTGGTATCGACCGCCAGGCGACGACGATGTCGGTCTTCTCATCATCCGGGACGATCGGGGTCGCGGTCGGCCCGTTGCTGATCGCGTGGATCGTCGACGGTTACGGGCTCGATAAGAGCTGGTATCTGATGTCGATCGGGATCGTGCTCTGGGTGCTGCTCCTGCGCTACTGCCCGGCGCATGAACCGGCAACTCAGACCGAAGGCGCTCCGCCGCTGAGCCGGATGCTGATGAATGTCTGGCAGCCGCTGACGCTCCTGTATTCGGCCGGTGTGCTGCGCTCGGCGGTCCACGTCAGCGTTCAGACCTACCTGGCGTTCCTGCTCAAAAATCAGGGGCTCTCGCTGACCGGCAGCGCGTGGGTGATCTCAGGGTTCATCCTGTTCGGAGGCATCGGCGGGCTCTTCGGGGGCTCGCTGGCCGATCGCTTCGGAGCGCGCCGCGTGAGCCTCTATTCGATGCTGCTGGCCGGGCCGACGCTCATCCTCGCGCTTTCGACGACCGGATGGCCGAGCTGGCTGATGCTCGCCGTAGGCGGAACGTTTTTGAACATCGGAGTGCCGGTCAACGTTGTCATGGCTCAGAGGCTGGTGCCCGGCGGAGCCAGCACGGTGGCGGCGCTGATGATGGGCTTCGCCTGGGGCGCGGGAGCGCTGATCGCTCCCGCGACGGGCGTGCTCAGCGAGGAGTTCGGCTTCGCGCGCGCCCTGAGCATGGTCAGCGCGCTGACCCTTGTCTCGGCCGCGCTGCTCTGGCGCTATCCGCGCGATGAACGAGAGTTCCGCGCGTCTTCGACCCCGACACTCGTAACCAACAGTTGAACGATTTATGGGAATATTCTGGAAACGTAAAAGCAGCAGTGATTTCATCTCGCTCGGCCTGAACGCCGAGCCGGAACCGGTTGAGGCAGCTCCGGTCGAGGAGCCTCCGGTCATCGAAGCGCCCGTCGAGAAGCGCGCCGAACCGGCGCCCGTCGAGCCTCAGGTCGAGGAGTCGAACTTCCTGGTCCGGTTCAGGAAAGCGGTGACGGCGACACGCGAAAACCTCAGCTCGCGCATCGAGGACGCGGTCAAGGGCAGAAAGGCGATAGATGCCGGCACGCTCGACGAACTGGAGGAAGCGCTGATCGGCGCCGACATCGGCGTCCAGACTTCGCTCGAAATCATCGAGGATGTCAGGAAGCAGGTCGATCGCCAGTCGCTCAGGGATGTCGATGAGCTGAAAGCCGTCATCCGCAGGCATCTGATCGAGATCTTCGACAAGGCCGAGAGGTCTCGCGGAGTTTCATCGGAGACCTCCGTCGCCTCCGACGTGACGCCGTACGTGCTGATGGTCGTCGGAGTCAACGGGGCCGGGAAGACGACCACCATCGGCAAGCTCGCTCAACGGATCAAGGCCGACGGATACGACGTGCTGATCTGCGCGGCCGACACGTTTCGCGCCGCCGCCTCAGACCAGCTTGCGATCTGGGCCGAGCGCGCCGGAGTCCCGCTGATTCAGCAGAAGCAGGGAACCGATCCCGCGGCCGTTCTCTTCGACTCGCTCAAGGCCGCCAAGGCGCGAAATGCCGATGTCCTGATCGTCGATACCGCCGGACGACTCCACAACAAGGCGAATCTCATGGCGGAACTGGAGAAGATGAAGCGCATCGCCGGCCGCGAAGTGCCCGGCGCTCCGCACGAGACGCTGCTCGTCATCGATGCCGTCACCGGACAGAACGGACTCAGTCAGGCGCGCGAATTCATGAAGGTCGCCGACGTCACCGGGCTCGTCCTGACCAAACTCGACGGCACCGCCAAGGGCGGAATCGCTGTCGCCATCGCCAAGGAACTCAATCTGCCGATCCGTTACTGCGGAATCGGCGAGAAAGCCGACGACCTGGTCGTCTTCGATCCGGCGACCTATGTCGAAGGACTGTTTTCATGAGTAACTGCTCAGCCCGCGAAGCGGGCGTAAGAATTTAGCCCGGGGCGA
>CALBSU010000007.1 GCA_937967285.1 uncultured Acidobacteriota bacterium | reverse complement strand
GTGTCGTTTTCGATGGTGTAGACGCCGGGCTGATCGCCGCGGTAGACCAGCGCGTCTCTCGGCAGAAGGAGCGTCTCGCGTGAGCTGCCGAGATCGACATCGATCCGGGCGAACATCTCAGTCTTGAGCATGCTCTCGCGATTGGGAATCTCGATCTCGACCATGCCGTTTCTCGTCTGCGGGTCGAGCATCGGCGATATCCGCATCACCCGGCCGATGAATTTCTGATTCGGCAGACTGTCGACCGTGACGGTGACCGACGTGCCGCGCTTGATCTTCGTAATATCCCGTTCGGCGACCTGCGCCTCGACGATCATCGGCGAAAGGCTGATGATAGTGACAATCGGATTGGATGCGCCGACCATCGCTCCGATGTCAACCTGGCGCATCGCGATGATGCCGCTGATCGGAGCATAGATCCTGGTCTGTCCCTGCCTGATGTTGAGCTCGCGGAGCTCGGCCTCCGACTGACGCTTCTGTGCCTTCGCCAGTTCGAGCTGAGACTGCGCGACTCGCACTCTCATATCGAGCATATCCAGCTCCTGTTTCGACAGGATTCCTTCCTCGATCAGCTTCTTCTTGCGGTCCAGCTCGGCCTTCGCGTTGATCAGTTCTGCCTCGCGCTGTCCGATGGATGCTTCAGAAACCGCGATCGATGCCTTCGACCGCTCGATCTGCTGCCTGATCTCGTCATCCTCGACCACCGCGATCAGCGCACCCCTCGCCACAGGCATTCCGGTGTCGACTCTGATCTCCGTTATCCTGCCGGCAATCCTGGATGTCACATCCACTCGCTGCTTGGGCTTCAGATTGCCGGTCAGGCCTATCGATTCATTGATCCTTCCGCTGCTCACAACACCTGTCGCGACCTGCTGCATTCTCGGACCGCCGAACCCTCCCGGACCTCTCCCGCCCGGCATGCCGCCTCCCGGCCTTCCTCCTGCTCCTGTCGCCTGCGCCGGCTGCTTCGTCGCTTCATATACCCTGTATCCCGTGAAGCCGAAGAGCGCGACGAACGGTAACAGGATCAGTATTGCTTTGATGTTTTTGTTCATTTGACCTTGGTTTATTAACTTTTTCTCAAGAGTTTCGAATTCATTCAGCAAGTTTTATAGACGGCAGAACAACAAAAAAAATTACATAAAATTCATCCTGCCATAAGTTTAAATTGTCACAAAAGTGTAAAAAAGTAGGCAGTAAGCAGTTGGCAGTATGCAGTTCGTAGAAGGCGGCGGTCGATGGCAAGCTCTATGCCTTTCAAACTACTGCCTACCGCCTGCTGCCTACCGCCTGCTGCCTACCGCCTGCCGCTAACAATAAAAAGTCTTCTGAAAGGAAAGAGCAGGGATCCGTCTTTCTGCATCGGGTAAGCGTTGCGCAGGGCGTCCAGGATCTGGTTTTCGAATATCGGTCTCAGTTCCTCGGTCAGGGCTTCGAGGAAAGGGCGAAGTGCGGTTCCGCGCATCCATTCGATGATCTCGTGGTGGGATTTCAAATGATGTATGTATTCCGTTTCCCAGAGATCGATCCGGGAGGCGAGCGGGCTGAGCAGGTCGTAATAGAACGACGGTCTTTCGACGCGGATGGCGGATCTCGCCGATCCGGTCAGTTCGTTCCAATCCGGATGAGCGGCGGTCTCGATCAGAATGCGGTGGACAGGGGATTGAAAGTGGGCGGGCATCTGGATGGCCAGGACGCCTCCATCGGCGAGTTGTGAGAAGAGGTGTGGAATCATTGCGGCATGATCCGGGACCCAATGAAGCGCCGCGTTGGAGAAGATCAGGTCGTATCGGCGATCCGGCTGCCATGCGGCGATATCGGCGACGGTCCAGGTGAGGTGGGGATAATCCTTCGATGCGGCGGCGATCATGGCCGGGGAGCTGTCGAGCCCCTCGATGCGTGCTTCGGGCCAGCGAGCGTGAAGCAGTGCCGTGCTGTTTCCCGGCCCGCAACCCAGATCGATGATGTTCGACGGGCTCTCAAGATCAATTCGAGCCAGAAGATCGAAAGCCGGTCTGGTTCGTTCGTTTCCGTACTTAAGATATTGATTCGGATCCCATTCCGGCATGTGCGATTTCCTGATTTGCGATACTGATGATACCTTATTCGACAGTCACGAATTCAGTGTAACTTCAGGGAACGGTCAGCGGCAACGCCGATGTCGTTATATTTGCAGTCATCCGCGTTTTGAATACGACCGGAGGAGAGAGCGTGAGCGATAAAACATTGTCATTGAAGAGTTTGCCGGCATGGGGCGGGCTTGCAAGGCATCATTCGAAGATCGGCGGCAGATCGATCTTGGAGCTCTTTGCCGCGGATCCGGAACGCGCAGGGAGGTTCGTCCTCAGGCACGAGGATATCTATTTCGATTATTCGAAGAACATCATCGATGATGAGACTGTCGGTCTGCTGATCTCGCTGGCCGAAGAGTCTGAGCTGGCAGCCAGGATCGAGGCGATGTTCAGCGGCGAAAAGATCAATACGACCGAGAATCGAGCGGTTCTGCACGTCGCCCTCAGGGCGCCGAAGGGCGCCGAGATGCTGGTCGACGGACGAAACGTGATTCCGGACGTTCACGAAGTTCTCGACAGGATGGCCGGATTCTCTGATCGGGTCCGTTCGGGCGAATGGAAAGGACATACCGGCAAGCGAATCCGCAATATCATTAATATAGGCATCGGCGGATCCGATCTGGGACCGGTCATGGCGTATGAGGCGTTGCGTCATTACAGCGACAGGGCGCTCGATCTTCGATTCGTCTCGAACATCGACGGAACCGACTTCGCTGAAGCGGTGAGAGGTCTCGATCCGGCTGAGACGCTCTTTCTGGTCTGCTCGAAGACCTTCACCACGCTCGAGACGATGACCAATGCGCGGACGGCCCGAAAATGGCTCGTCGACGGACTGGGAAGCGAGGATGCCGTCAGGAGCCACTTCGTCGCTGTCTCGACGAATGCCGATGAAGTAGAGCGTTTCGGCATCGACACTGCGAACATGTTCGGTTTCTGGGACTGGGTCGGCGGAAGGTATTCGATGGACTCCGCGATCGGCCTGTCGACGATGATCGCCATCGGTCCGGACAATTTCCGCCGGATGCTGGCGGGCTTCCATTCGATCGACGAACATTTCCGTTCGGCTCCATTCGATCGGAATATTCCCGTGCTGATGGGACTCCTCTCGGTCTGGTACACGGACTTCTTCGGCGCCGAGACGCAGGCGGTTCTGCCGTACGATCAGTACCTCAAGCGGTTTCCGGCATATCTGCAGCAACTGACGATGGAGAGCAACGGCAAGCAGACGACGATCGACGGCCGAAGCGTGGACTACCCAACCGGCGCAGTCTTCTGGGGCGAGCCGGGAACCAACGGTCAGCACTCGTTCTACCAGTTGATACATCAGGGGACGCGCTTTATCCCCTGTGATTTCATAGGTTTCTGCCGGTCGCTCAACCCGCTCGGGGACCATCACGACCTGCTGATGGCCAATGTTTTCGCCCAGGCTGAGGCTCTCGCGTTCGGCAAATCTGCCGATCAGGTGAGAGCCGAGGGAACGCCGGAATGGCTGGTTCCGCACCGCACATTCGAGGGCAACCGGCCGTCGAATACGATCCTCTTCGATCGGCTGACGCCTTACAGTCTGGGAATGCTCGTCGCGATTTACGAACACAGCGTCTTCACGCAGGGTGTGATCTGGCGGATCAATTCATTCGATCAGTGGGGAGTCGAACTGGGCAAGGTCCTGGCCGGCAGGATCGCTCCGGAGCTGAAGGTTTCGGATGTCCCGGTCGCAAGTCATGACGGTTCGACCAACGCGCTCATCAATCATTACAGGGCGAGCAAGGAGTGATAGTTTTTAAACATATGTGCTGGGAGGATTTATCGCTCAGGAATTAGTTGCAACTCGATTCTTACCCCGATCGTCTTTAAGATTGCGACAGATCAAATTTAGTCATTTTATCCTGATATGCAAAAACTAGCCGAAATCTGCATCAAGCGCCCGGTTTTCGCGGCGATGATCATCCTGGCGCTGGTCGTGGTCGGCGCCG
>CALBSU010000006.1 GCA_937967285.1 uncultured Acidobacteriota bacterium | reverse complement strand
GTTCTAGCTGGTCAACCACTCTCCCCTATCCCCGTGAGGGGCTGAGCAGTTACTTCTACTTTCTACTTTCTACTTTCTAATCTTATCCTGATTCCGCCGCGTACGAGGCGAGGCATGCCGAGAGTTTCGACGGGAGTGCGGCCGACGGCGAACTTTTCATCGAGGATGTTCTGGACGGCGAGGAAGAGTTCGAGCGGGCCGGCGATGCGGCGCGAGATCATGGCGTCGACGACGGCGAAGCTGCCGAGCGGGAGCTGGTTCTGATCGTCGTCGAACTGTTTTCCAGAGGCGCGGAACTGTACAGCCGCTGTAAAGAGGTCCGGGTTGGAATAGGCGGTCTGCAGCGTGAACTGATGGCGCGGGATCTGAGGCAGCCAGAGGCCCGCCAGTGCGGGGTCCTGCGGCGCGCGTCTGATCGTCGCATCCGAGAAGAGGTATCCGGCGGTCAGTCGCCAGAATCTTGCCGGGCGGAGCTCGGCCTCGGCTTCGATTCCGCGCGAACGCGTCCGGCCGAGGTTCCTGCGTTGCCTTGTGATCAGTGCCGGCGTGACCGAGAGGGTGAAGTTGGCGACGGGGTTGACCGTCTCTGTCCAGTAGCCGGAGATGCGCGCGGAGAGGAACCTCGATCCATTCCAGTCGGCGCCGATCTCGCCGCCTGTCAGGCGCTCGGCTTCGAGAGTTTCGTTGGGCAGCGTCTGGACGTTGCCGACGCGGAATCCGCGATAGAGTTCGTTGAGCGTCGGCGCGCGAAATGCCCTGTAGCCGGCGATTCTGAACCCGAGGGACTCAGCCGGGCGCCAGGTCAGCGCGAGGCGCGGGCTGAGAGCGTCTCTCGATCGAGGATCGAAGAATGTCGCCTGGATTCGGCCGGTCGCGAGCGTGGTCAGAACCGACGACGCCGACGAATCGCGCCAGTTGTCGTATCTGGCGCTGACGGCCAGTTGCCATCGCGGCGTGATCCTGATGAGGTCCTGCAGGAAGAATCCGGCCCGGCGCTGTCTTCCGCCGACGCTGAGCAGCGTCGTCATCCGGCCGTTGAAGAACCCTTCCTCGTCGCTCCGGCCTCGAACCACGCGGAGGTCCGCGCCGGCCACCAGCAGATGCCTCTCGAGGCTGAGCCGCGACCAGCTGAACGAAAAGCCGCCGTCCCTCGACGGCACGAACTGATTGCGCGAAAGCGTCTCGGTATTGCGATCGAGCGAGATCGCCGTGAAGTTCTGGTGAAAGCGCTGCTGATTGGCGAAGACGGCGAGGTTCCAGTTGCTGCCGTCAGAAGTCCTGAATCTGACGCCGGTCGATAAGCCTTCGGTCGCGGTGTCGTTGCGCTGCAGAACCGTCCCGTTGCTCCTGTCCTCATCGAAGAGCGAACCGCGGATGAAGAACTGATCGTCGCTGTTCCAGTCGTAACTCGATCGCAGGCCCAGCGCGCGGTGTCGCGATGCCGCCCTGGCGTCGGCCAGGCCCCTGTCCTGCGGGCCGACCAGAAAATATCCGTCGGTGCTCAACGCCTCTCCGGAGAGCGTGAGCCCGAACCCCCTCCACCGGTCTCCGATCGAAAATGCGACGTCCGATGTGTCGCGCGTTCCGTATGCAGCATCGATGTCGATGATTCTCGCCGAAGACGGCCGGCTGATGACGTTGATGACTCCGCTCAGCGCGTCTGATCCGTAGAGGTCCGACGATCCTCCGCGGACCAGTTCGATTCGATCGACCGAGGCGCGCGGGACGCGGTCCCAGTAAACCCATCCGCCGAATGCGTCGTTGAGAGGTATGCCGTCGTTGAGAACCAGAGTCCGGCTGGCCCCGCTGGCTCCCGTTCCGCGCAGGCTGACTCCCTGCGTCGTCGGATTGGCGACCAGACTGCTCGATCTGCGGAAGATGCTGAAACCGGGCACCTGTCGGAGCAGGTCGTCGAGCGTCTGCGCCGCCGCATTGTCGACATCAGTCGAATCGAGCACCGAGACGCTGGCCGGTGCATCGATCAGCCTGACCTCGGTTCGCGCCGGCGTGACCGTGATCGATTCGGACAGCCCTGCAGGATCGAGGGAGATCTCGAGGTCACGGACCGCTCCGTTCAGCTCAACCGAGCGCTCGATTGTGGCGAAGCCTCCGGCCGTGACGCGGATGGCATAGCTTCCCGCAGGGGCGCTGAATCTGAACGCGCCGTCATCTCCCGTCGCCGTCGTCTCCAGCCGGCGCCCCGATCGATCATTGAGCGTTACCGTCGCGCCCTTCACAGCCGCGCCGCCGGCATCCGTGACTCGACCGGTGATCGTCGGAGTTTGCGCGTATGCATAGCTCGCGCTGAAAAGGAGAATTGCCAGTGTTGAATTTCGGAATAATCGTATCATTGCGCGATATCGCGTGGAGTACCGCCTTCAGGCGGGCTGTTTATTCGTCGAGTTAAAAAAACGCCTGAGGGCGGTACTCCATGCGGTACTCCATGCTTATTCCATCGTCCTGATATCGTTGAAATGAAGGATGCTGTTGAAGAGCATCTTGAACTCGCCGTGGTTCTGCCAGCGGTAGCAGGGATTCGTCGCGAAGAGTATCGCCCGCCCCCTGCCGACCGGAACATCCACGATCGCCGGCCGGTTGCGGATCTCGTTCGGATTCCGCATCAGGCCGCTGAGCACTCCCTTGTCGCCGCCCGTGAACCTCATCAGCACCTGGTTGCCGCGGTCTCTCTCGGGCACGTTGAGCAGCGGTCCGTTGGCATAACGGACCGGCACTTGCTTCGCCGTGTAGCCGTAGAAGATCGGATGCGACGTGTGAAGTATCTCGGCTTCGACGATCGGACCCGGGGCATAGAACTGTCCCGAGGTTCGCCCGGCGTCGATCGAGCGCGTCAGCCCGAATTCGGCCGGGAAGAAGCTGGCCTGTCCGAGCGTCAGCACCAGGCCTCCCTGGTCGAGGAACCGCCTGAATTCGAGCACGCCCTCGAGCCCCATCCCGCCGGTGATGTCATCGGATTCGCCGTACAGCCCGTGTGATTTGAACTGCGGGTCTTTGGTGTAGGCGAGCGGTTTCCGTTTCGGTTCGAGATCGAAGACCAGACCCTTCCCGCTTCGACCCTGATTCGGAACGACGATCACATCGTAAGCAGCGCGCAGATTGCCCTGTTTGACGCGTTCCTTGTAGATCAGATCGAACTTCACCTCGAACTTGTCGAGGGCGTGGCGGACCCATCCGACTTCCTGAGTGTTGCCCCAGGTGGTGTAGACGGCAACGCGCGGCAGATCGACCTCGTGAGTTTTCACCTCGGGCATCGAGGTCAGCGGCACCGCCGTCAGACCGAGCGGCTCGACCACCTGCCTGACTCGGCCGGCAGCATCCCCGCCCTGATCGACGCGGATCAGGAACGAACCGGCCGGTATTTCGGTTTCCCCGGATTTGAAGGCCGCCTCATTGGCCTCGACCTTCAGGCTTCCGAGCCTGAAGCGCGCGGTGATCAGATTGTTCGAGCCATGATTGAGGACGGCATAGACCGCCGCCCGTCCGCTGCCGACTTCGCCCTTGACGGAAACCCTGTCGACGGCCGTGGTCGGCGTATCGAGGATGGCTTTATCGGCGATCTCTTTGACCTCCGTCTGCAGCATCATTCCCATCGTCCAGCCGGTGTCGTCGTATGTCCTGAGCGCCGGATCGGGGAAGTCCTGTTTTTCGAGCAGTATCTTCGCCAGGCGGCCGTAGGGCTGGTCGCGCTTGACGACATATGATCCGGCGGGGAAGGCGCCTTCCTTGACCTTGATCTCGGCGTTCGCGCGACCGACCTCGATCCCCTGCATCCTGAGCAGATTGATCAGCAGTTCGACCCGCGTCATGTCCTTCTGCGGCGGGATGATGAAACCGTGCGGCGCCTCGTTCCTGCCGGCCTCGATCGAATTGCGCGATTTACGGTAGAAGTTCTCGAGGATCACCTTCGGGAACTCGCTGGTCAGTTGCAGCGCGCTGATCACGCCGGTCTGCATGAAGTTGGTGTTGTTGCGGATCGACCACTCGACCTCCTTGTACGGCGGCAGCGGGCGATACCATTCGCGGCTGGTGCGGCCTCCGCCGGTCGCCTGCGGCGGATCGACGCGCCGCTTCATCGTGTTGGCTCCGCCGTTGCCGAAAGTCTCGTACATCCTGACCATTCCGTTATGGTTCGAGGACATGAAGGCGAGGTATCCGGGAGACCACATGTCGACGAAGGCATGCGTCCAGACGCCCGGCATGCCGTACTTGATCATCTGAGCCATCTCGAAGTTCGAGAACCACGGCATCTCGCCGTAGAGGATCGGATCGAGCGTCGGCTGTTGCGGCGCCTGGCCGCTGAAGGTGTAGAGGAACGGCACCGATTCGTGCAGGTCGTGCATGATCGGCGGATGCCACTGCAGATACCAGTCGAGCAGGTTGCGGAACGTGACCTGCGAGTAATTGATGTCGCGGTTGTTGTCGTGAAAGATGTACTTGCCCCAGTACGGCGGCCCGCCCATCGAATCGTTCTCGCCCTTTTCATCCAGCTTGTGACGGTAGTACCAGTCGACGTACCGGTCGCGACCGTCGGGTTCGGCCACGGGAGTGATCGTCACGATGACATTGTCGCGGATCGCGTTGATGACCGGCGAGTCCTCGACCGCCAGCCGGTAGGCCAGCTCCATCAGCATCTCCGGCGGGCCGGTCTCGCCGCTGTGCAGGCCGCCCATCAGGTGATAGATCGGTTTGGCGCGGCCGATGATCTCCGTCGCCTGCTGATCGCTCAGGTTTCTCGGGTCGGCCAGCCGCGAAAGGTATCCGCGATAGGTCTCGAGGTTTCTGATCGTCTCCTCTGATGCGATTGCGACGACAAGGCATTCACGATCCTCGTCTGTCCGGCCGATGCTCATGACCTTGACCCGGGGCGATTTCGATTCCAGCGCGCGGTAGTAACCGTAGATCTCCGGCGTGCGGGTCAGCTTCATCGGCGTTCCGATGTGATAACCGAGGACGTCCTTCGGCGTCGGAATGCCGGGAACGATCGGCAGATGGTCGACCAGCGGGCTCATGAACTCCGGTTTTGTCGTCCATTCCCTGACGGATCTGGCGAAGTCCTCGTCCATCTTCTGCGTTGATCGCTGCTGAGCGGATGTCGTGGTGAAGATCAGAGCCAGGAGCAGTGCGGCAGTCCTGTACAGCCGCAGGGCGGGCATTTGTCGCATCATTATCTCTCCCTGTTTGAGAGGTCAGTTGTGTTGTATCGGTGCGTTTGAATGGAATTTCAGTCTAGACCGCGCCGGATTGTAGTTGGGCATCGGGCGGCAAGTCAATCAGCCCGCGCGTTTCCGGGCCAGCAGCGGTTCGAGAACGCGCCAGACGTTTTCGGTCAGTATCTTTTCTCCCTCGGCGTTCGGATGAATGCCGTCGGCCTGGTTGAGCTCGGGATTTCCGCCGACTCCGTCGAGCACGAACGGGATAAACGGCAGTTTGTATTTCGTCGCCAGATCGCGAAATGCCTGCCGGAATTCGAGCTGGTACTCCTGCCCCAGGTTGGGCGGAGCCTCCATCCCGGCGAGAATCACGGTGATTCCTTTAGCCCGGGACTTCTCGATGATCTCGGAGAGGTTCTTCTTCAATTCCGCGACCGGCTGCCCGCGCAGCGCATCGTTGCCGCCAAGTTCGAGGACCAGGAATTTGACGTCGGCTTCGAGCGTCCAGTCAATGCGGCGGACGCCCCCCGCAGTGGTATCGCCCGAAATCCCCGCATTCACGACACGATAATTGTAGCCGGCCTGATCGACCTTCCGCTGCAGAAGCGTGGGGTAGGACTGCTCGGGAGGCAGTCCGAATCCCGCCGTCAGGCTGTCTCCGAATGCGACGATGACCGGCCTCGCATCCGGCGTTGACGACGCCGCCGGCTCGGGCGACGCGATCGGGGCGGGCTTCGGCGCTTCGCTGCATCCGATCGACCCGGCGAGCAGAAGCAGCGCGGCGTGATAAAAAAGTGAACGGTTGAAGCTAAATTTGAATTTCATCATAACTTTCCTGATAACATTGATCACTCGACGATTGTAACTGGTAAAATGGATGATTCGGAAGTCAACGGCTACCAACAGGAGAAGACGCCCCCGGAACGGGGCTCCGATCGGACTAAAATGAAGGACATGATAAAGCTAACCAACGTATCGAAGGTGGTGACGAGCGGGTCTGAGCAGTTGACGATCCTGCATTCGCTCGATCTGAATATCGAGAGCGGGCAGTTCGTTTCGGTGATCGGCCCTTCTGGAAGCGGGAAGTCGACGCTGCTCGGGCTGATCGCGGGGCTCGATGCTCCCACCTCCGGCGAGATCCATCTCGACGGCAGGGACATCACGCGCATGAGCGAGGACGAACTGGCCGAGTATCGCGGGCGCCTGCTCGGGTTCATCTTCCAGTCGTTTCATCTCATCCCGTCGCTGACGGCGTATGAGAACATCCTCGTGCCGATGGAGATCATGGGCGTTCCGCATGCGAGAGATCGCGCTCAGTCGCTGCTCGACGAAGTGGGTCTTCACGACCGCGGGCATCATTACCCGTCGCAGCTTTCGGGCGGAGAGCAGCAGCGCGTAGCGATCGCGCGGGCCTTCGCCAACGATCCGCGCATCCTGCTGGCCGATGAACCGACCGGCAACCTCGATACGCGCAACGGTTCGCATATCTTCGACCTGCTGCTCAAGCTCAATCGAGAGCGCGGGACCACTCTGCTGCTGGTGACGCACGATCATCAGCTCGCCGATCTGGCCGACAGGAAGATCTCGCTGAGCGACGGCCGGATCGTCGAGGACCGCCTCAAGAAAAGCAGCGTTGCGACCGATCGCGATGCGTCCGAAGTGACGGTAGCCTGAAGGAGACCCCATGTCGTTTGTCATCAGAATGGCCTGGCGCGAAATTCGATCCTCATGGCGCCGGCTGCTCTTTTTCTTTCTGTGCATTGCAATCGGCGTCGGGACGATCGTCAGCCTGCGCTCGATCGTGGAGAGCCTGAAGGATTCGATCGGCCGGGAGTCGAAGGCTCTGCTGACGGCCGATCTGCAGGTGGCGACCAATGCGCCGTGGAGCGAAGAGACGCTCAAGGTTCTCGAGAACTACTACAGTAAACCCGGCGTCGAAGCGCACACCCGCCTGATCGAAACGGCGACCATGCTTCGTTCAGGCGCCGACGCGACCAGCCGTCCGAAGATGGTCGAGTTGAAGGCGGTCGAAGCGCCATTTCCGTTCTATGGCGAGATGCTGCTGGCGGGCGGCGGCAGGTATTCGCACGATCTGCTCAAGGGGCAGGGGATCCTGGTCAAGGATAGCCTGCTGACGATGCTCGGCCTGAAGGTGGGGGATCAGGTGCGAATCGGCAAGCTCGAGTTCACGATCCGCGGCGTGATCGACAAGGAGCCGGGCAACACGATGAACGCGTTCAGCCTCGGCCCGCGCGTGATCATCGACTACGATGACGCCGTCAAGGCCGGGCTGACGACATTCGGCAGCCGCGTCCGCTATCGCGTTCTCTTCAAGACGAAGGACGGTTCGATGGATTCGCTGCTGGCGGGGCTCGAGAAGGACCTCAAGCCGCAGCGGCTGGTGAGCGTCAGATCGTTCAGGTATTCGCAGGACCGCCTCAGCGAATCGCTGACACGGGTCGAGGACTATCTGAGCCTGATCGGCCTGGTGATCCTTGTACTCGGCGGAATCGGTATCTCGAGCGTGACGCGGGTCTTCGTTCAGCAGAAGATGAAGACGATCGCGATCCTCAAATGCATCGGCGGGCGCAACGCTTCTGTGCTCGGGACGTACATGCTGCAGGTCATGTTTCTCGGCCTGATCGGCAGTCTGCTGGGGCTTCTGCTGGCTGAGCTGGCGTCGATCTTTCTGCCGCGATATTTCGCCGGCCGGCTACCGTTCGATCTTCAGTTCGGACTGACGCTGCAGGCGGTATTGCAGGGGCTCGGAGTCGGGATGCTGGTGGCGCTGCTCTTCTCGCTGATTCCCCTGCTCGAGATCAGACAGATCAAGCCGAATCAGGTTCTCCGCAGTTCGCCGGACGTCCGGCGATTCAGGTTCGACTGGACGCGGGTTATCGCGGGTGCTGCGGTCATCGCCGGACTGCTCGGACTGGCGAGCTGGCAGGCAGGATCGCTCAAGATCGGGGCGATCTTTCTGGGCGGGCTCGCCGGTATGACGATCATCCTGCTGCTCGCGGCGACCGCGCTGGTCAAGGTCCTGCGCGGACTGAAATACATCCCTTCATTCGCCATCCGGCAGGGCATCAACAGCCTCTACCGGCCGGGCAATCAGACGCGCATCATTCTGCTGGCGGTCGGCCTGGGAGTCTTCTTCGTGGTGTCGGTCAGGTCGCTCCAGCTCAACCTGCGCGACGAATTCAGCCTCGACCTCGACTCTGTCCAGGCCGATCTCTATCTGATCGACATTCAGAAGGACCAGCGAAGCGGCGTCGAGTCGACGGTCGCGAAGTACACGGGCAAAAAGCCGCTGGTCATTCCGACGGTCCGGACGCGCATCTCGAAGATCAACCAGGAGGACGTCACCGGCGATAACCCTGGCAGCAGCCGCGACCGCGGGCTGGCCCGGCGCGAGTACGTCGTCACATACCGTCCCGGACTGGATGAATCCGAGACGCTGATCGAAGGTAAGTTCTGGGACCCGACGCCATCGGCCTCACCCGAGGTCTCGATCGAGGAGCTGCTGCACGAGGAACTGGGAGTCAACATCGGCGACTCGATGACGTTCGATATCCAGGGCCGCCCCATCACGGCTAAAGTGACCAGCGTCAGGCGCGTCGACTGGCGCAATGCGAGGACGGGATTTCTGATAG
>CALBSU010000005.1 GCA_937967285.1 uncultured Acidobacteriota bacterium | reverse complement strand
GTTTATTGACATCCCTGACCGTCGCGCGGACGCGATGAGACAGCCTCGCGATCGCTTTAAAAACATAGACCACGAAGGCGAAGATGATCAGTATGGCTACCGCTCGAAAGATGAATCCCAAGTATTTTCTCCACTCCGGGAAAAAAGTAGAAAGTAGAAAGTAAAAAGTAGAAAGAAGCTCTCCTTTCTACTTTTTACTTTCTACTTTCTACTCACTTATTTTCCGGTCCATGCTGAAGCATGGTCTTGCCATCCTGCGCCGGCTGCTGGGCGGACTTGCCGGCACGCGCTGCTTTCAGCTCCTCGCGGGCGCGGTCGATCATTCCCTTTTCGATGCCCTCGGATTCGAGTTTAGCGATCAGCTTTTCCGCCTCATCCAGATTCGTATTCGAACGAATGTATGAAGCGACGAGCAGGAACGATGCGCCGGGATTCTGCGGGTTGAGCCCTATCGACTTCTTCGACCAGGTGATGGCCTGATCGTAGTTGCCCATCATGAAGTTGGCCATGCCCAGTCCGGCGGCGACACGCGCATCGTCAGGTTTCGCTTTGTTGGCCAGTTCGAGGTAGGGCATGGCCTCCTTGCCGTTGCCGACCTGGATGAACTGGTCGGCGGCGTCAAGCTGTGCCTCGACGTCCTGCGGATTGCTTTTGGCCTTGTTGATGGCGTCCCTGAAATTCTTCTCGATCTGGTCCTTCTGGTCGGCCGAGAGAGGCGAACCTTCGGCCGCCATGGCCACCTGCCGCTGAAGCGTTACGCCCTGTTCGGCGCGATACTGGCTGTTGGAGATCTTGAATCCGATGAAAAGCCCCAGAATCACCGAAACCAGAACGATCGTAATATTGCTTCCGAGAAATGAATATTTCATTTTCTGATGATACCTGTCTGTGTTATGTCCTGAAAAAATTGTTGAAATTTCTGATTCGGGCGGAATCTGAAGTTACGAAGCCTGCCTGTAAGCCGAATTCTGTGGTCCCGGGAACCCGGAACCGGCGATCATTCATCTGGGGGGCATATTGCTATGCCGCTCGTGCGACCTACCCGAAAACGCACCGTCTCGAAAGACGGATTGAGGCGGACAACCTTCATCACGTTTCCCTATTTGGTCTTGCACCGCAGGGGGTTTGCCTAGCCGAGCATGTCGCCACACTCGCTGGTGACGCCTTTACCTCACCGTTTCACCATCGCCCTGCGCCGTAAAGCGCATCGGGCTGTCTGTTCTCTGTTGCACTATTCCGTCGGGTCGCCCCGCCTGGCCGTTAGCCAGCCTGCTGTCCTGTGGTGTTCGGACTTTCCTCCGGCGGCGAACCGCCGGCGATCACCCGGCCTGCTTCGTAACTTCAGGAAGAGTATAGCACGGCAGGCGCGGTGAGCGCTCTGCCGGAAAACCATTTTCGCTTGTAACGGCTCAGCGCTTGAGAGAAAAAATTTGACGCCAAGCCGCCAGGAGAGCCAAGGTTTATTCAGGCAATGAAGATCCGGATTTAACCTGCGTTCGAGGGGCGAGATGGAGGAATCATAAGCCATCCCACCTTTAAATTCCGTCTTGGCAATCCTGGCGCCTTGGCGTCTAATTTTATTTCGCAGCAGGGCTGAGTAGTCACTTTCGTTTCAGGTCTGAGCTGACGATCTGGTAGTCTGACGAACGGGAGGTGAGCATGGCAAAAGAGATAGGATTTACGCCTGAGCTGTTCAGATTTCTGGCCGAATTGAAGGCGAACAACAATCGGGAATGGTTCGAGGCGAACAAGGCGCGTTATCTGGCCGAGGTGCGAGATCCGTTTCTGGCGTTCATTGCAGCCTTCAGACCGCGCCTGGAGAAGATCAGCACGCGGCTGGTGGCGGATCCGAAACCGGTCGGCGGGTCGATGCTTCGGATCTATCGCGACCTCAGGTTTTCGAAGTCGAAGGATCCCTACAAGCCGATGGCGGCGGCCCATTTTCAGCACGGCAGTTCGAAGGACAACGCACCGTCCTTCTATCTTCACCTCTCGCCCGATGAGTGTTTCCTGGGAGCGGGCCTCTGGCAGCCGGACACCGTCACGCGGCGCAAAGTAACCGACGCGATCTTCGCCGATCCCGGCGCATGGAAGAAGGCGAGCGCGAACAAGGCTTTTCTCTCCCGCTTCGAGATCGCCGGAAGTTCTCTTGCCAAGGTCCCGAAACATTACGATCCCGGGCACCCCTTCGCGGAGGATCTGAAGAGGAAGGATTTCATCGGCGTGGCCGGTTATTCCCAAAGCGATGTCTGTTCGGCCGGTTTTCTCGGCAGGATGGAGAAGGATTGCCGTGCGGCGGCGCCGTATCTGGAGTTTCTGACGCGGGCGATCGAGCTGCCATGGTGAGGCGGATCAGAGTTCTCCGACGCGAAGCGCGATCAGCCTCAAATTGCGCTGCTGGGCAAAGGTCACGCGGAGGACCAGTGCGCTGCCGTCGCGCAGCCCGGCCGTGATTCGATTGAAATCCTGCAGATTGCGAATCGGACGGCGATTGGCTTCCAGAATTATCTGGCCGACGGTCAGGCGCGAGTCGGCGGCAGGGCTCAGCGGATCGACCTCGGTGATGATGACTCCGCCCTTGACGGCCTCATCTGTCTTCTCGATCTTCAGCTCCTTCAATGCCTCCGGCGTATTCTCCCTGACCGAAAATCCCAGCATCGATCCCGTCTTCTGGATGTTCGGACGCGATTCGGAAGGCCGGTCGAGTTCGTTGTCGGGTCGCGGTTCGAGCACTGCCGTGGCGGTGAACTGCTGCGAGCCTCGACTGACGCCGAGTTCGACCCTCTGCTGCGGCAGCGAATTGGCGACGAATTCGAAGAAGTCGTCCGTGCTGCCGATCTCCTGCCCGTTGAAATGCGTGATGATGTCGTAGGGCTGAATTCCGGCTTTCGCAGCGGGTAATTTGTCCGAAACATCGACGACGAGGATGCCTTTGATCTCGCCCAGTCCCAGCCCGTCGCGGACTTCGGATGTCAGATTGGCCGGAGTCAGACCGAGGAACCCGCGCGGAACGAAACCGTATGCGCGGAGCTGGGCGACGACACGACGGACTACATTGCTCGGCACCGCGAAGCTGATCCCCCGCCCGTCGATTCGGATGACGGTATTGACGCCGATCACCTCGCCCGCGTCGTTGAGCAGCGGTCCGCCGGAATTTCCGCGGTTGATCGCAGCATCGGTCTGAATGAAATCCTCGTACGGTCTTTCGTTGAAGACCTTTCTCCCTTTTGCACTGATGATGCCCGAGGTCGTCGAATGCTCGTATTCGAGCGGGTTGCCGATGGCCAGGACGGGATCCCCGACCCGGATGGCCTCAGAGTCGCCGAGCTTGAGAACCGGCAGGTCAGACATGTCGATCTTGAGCAGCGCCAGATCGGTCGCCTTGTCGGCCCCGATCACGCGGGCGAGCCGCTCATCACCGTCGGCCAGCCTGATGCGGATCCGCTCGGCATTGTTGACGACGTGTTCGTTGGTCACGATCAGCCCGGTCGGATCGATGATGAATCCGGTTCCGGTGCCACGCTGGATGTTGTTTTCGGGGTAGAAGGACCAGTCGTTCGAGGCGACGCCGTGGACGGGCCTGACCTTGCGAGAGGCGATCACGGTGACAACCGCCTGATTCGCCTGATTGACGATCTCAGCATTCGAGGTCTTTCCGAAAAGTGAGAGCAGCGAGACGTTTGACGACGATCTCCAGAGAATTGCGCGCCGGGCCTGCTCCGGCCAGATGAAGGCCGCAGCCACCAATGCCAGAGATGCCGCCCCGACGAGGACGGCACAGAGAAACGCTATCTGAATACTTCGTCTCATTTCAATTTCGTTTTCCGATCTGCTTCTCGCTGACAATCAGCCAGCCGTCGGGATCGCGTCGCAGCGTGATCATACCGCGCGCCCGTCCCTCGATCCGGCGTTTCCCCCGACGCAGCTTCCAGCGGCGACTGAATGTCAGATCGGCGAACTGTGCATCGCCCTTCCGCCGCAGCTTGATCGACGGAACATCGCTGAATTTCAGGTCGATCGTATCGATCCCCGCGAAGATCCTACGCTTGCGAGTCTCGACCGTCGATCGCGGCAGAAGCCCGTCACGAAAATACTCGACCTTCCTGTCATAGAGCCGGATATGCCGTTTCAGGTCGCCCCGGATCGCCGTCCGCGTCCAGTCGGAGTAGATTACCTTCAGCTCCAGTTTCGAGCGCTCCGCTGCGCCTGTTTCCAGAACGGCGGAGGAACGATACCTTGCGTCCGGTGTGATCGCCGTGAGGGCCTCGGAATTCCCCTCGACCGCTCCGGCGCTCCAGTGCCCGGAGATCAAATATACACCCGCCAGGACTACTGCGAAAACCAGAGCGACGACCGCCGCCTGAGCCGTCCCGGTCCACGAGACCGCAACCTGAGATGGCGCGCCGGAGACGGTCTCGCCATTTAATCTTTGCACCGACAGATCCTGCCGGCGCTCGATCAGGCACTCGACGGCGCTGTCGAACTCCGCTGCCATCGCGAGGGCAGAGTCGAAACGCCGGGACGGATCCTTCTCGAGAGCTCGCCGGACGACGCGCTCGATCCGGTCGTCGAGGTCGTCACGGTATCGGGAGATCGGCGGCGGGGACTCCTGCAGATGGCGAAGCAGCGTCGCTGCCGTGTTCGGCGCCGCGAACGGGGCGACGGAGCTGAGCATTTCATAAAGGATCACGCCCAGACTGTAGATGTCGGACCGGTGGTCGACGACGGCCCCGGAACACTGCTCGGGAGAGATGTAGTTCGGGGTCCCGATGATCATGTCCTCGTCTGTCAGCCCCTCCCATTTCTGATCGCCTCCGGTCATTTTGGCGATTCCGAAATCGAGGACCAGCACGCGCTCGGACGCTCCCTCGATCCCTTCGATCATGATGTTGTCCGGTTTGAGGTCCCTGTGCACCACGCCACGGGCGTGCGCGGCCGCCACGCCCGCACAGATCTGCGAGAAGAGCGAAACGGTCATTCTCAAGTCGCCATTGCGCAGAACGCCCGCCCGCATCCGCTGCCTCAGACTCTCTCCCTCTATCAACTCCATGACCAGAAAGGCGCCGCAACTGTCTGGTTTGTCTCCAGGAATGAGGCCGTAATCATAGACCGAGACCACATTGGGGTGCTTGAGCAGAGCGACGGCGCGCGCTTCGCGCTTGAACCTCTCCCTGATAGTCGAGTCCGCCAGAAATTCCGGGCGCAATATCTTGACCGCTACCGGGCGATCGAGCGTCAGATGCCGGGCGCGATAGACCGCTCCCATTCCTCCGCGGGCGATCATCCGTTCGAGCCTGTACTTGTTTTCGATAATCAGCGGGGTCGAAGGGACATTCCGGGTGGGCGACTGATCGTTGAGACAGAACTCGACTCCGTCACCGTAGCAGCCTTGACAGACCTGACAGTATCTCATCGCCTCTCTCCGACGGTTCGGGCCAGTATGAAATGTCCAGGGAGGCGCAGGGGATGCGCGTTCGGGAAGAATACAACAGTCCGTCGCCGCCGGACAAGGAATTAAATGTTACTGCTGAACCCTCTGAGGAAAGAAGAAATTGGACAGGATTTGACAGGATTTAACCTTAAAATGAGTTCGCAGATAAGTCGAAGTCCGTTTGCCAGGGGATTTCGGGCCTGAATCCCCTCAGACTTAATCCTGTAAATCCTGTCAAATCCTGTAAATCCTGTCCAATTTTCTTTTCCCCACTGTAGTTACAAATCTTTATCTATTTCAAGACTGGCCGAATCGCGTCCCTTCAGATTAAGACTGGAAACTGGCAACCGGCAACTGGAAACTTTTTCAATTGTTGACAGCCGGCAAAGCTATCTCTTATATTGCGTTACAGTTACATCGCATGAGAAGGAATCGATGTATCGATATGTTATGCGGGACATGGAACTGACAGATCGTGCAACCAGGGCTGACGAACAACCTGTCTGCTGCGGCAGCGGGTGCGCCGTCTGCGTACTGGATTGCATTGAAGAGCCGCAACGCGGAGAGGCAGCGGTCCGGACGGAGGTTCCGGGATGCTGCAATTCGGGCTGTCTGGTCTGTGTTCTGGATTATCGCGACGGATGGGACCGGAACGGCGAAGCCGGCTGCGGGAATGACGGATCGATGCTCGAGATGCTCGAAGCCATCGAAGATGCGCAGCGTATCGCCTGTCAGGTTCCTGATCCGGCGATGTCCTGATATCTACTCACCTGAATCAAGCTGAAATTGAATATTGACGAATCGACGCGGATTCCGGGACCGGATTCTGCCGGCGCCGCCCGGGTGCGGGATGGCGACGGCCTGAATCGGGGCATCCGATGATCCGAGGAGGCATGCATGGCAGTTGAAGCCCGGAGCGTGGCCGGTCAGCCGGTGGAAGAAGCTCACAAACCCTACATCCCCGCATCGACGATCATCCCCGAGTTCACACCTCGGGCGATTATCCTGGGTGTTCTTTTCGGACTGATCTTCGGCGCCTCGACGGTCTATCTGGGATTGAAGGTCGGCCTGACGGTGAGCGCGTCGATTCCGATCGCGGTGCTCTCGATCACGGTACTTCGGCTCCTCGGTCGCGCGACGATCCTCGAGAACAACATAGTCCAGACGACGGGATCGGCATCGGAATCGATTGCGGCCGGGATCGTCTTCACGATACCGGCGCTGCTGATCCTGGGGCTCGATCTGGACATCACGCGGACGGCGCTGATCGCAGCCTGCGGCGGCCTGCTCGGCGTCTTCCTCATGATCCCGCTGCGGCGGAGCCTGATCGTCAAGGAGCACGGCACGCTTCCCTACCCTGAAGGCACCGCCTGCGCAGAGGTTCTGATCGTCGGCGAAAAGGGCGGAACGGATGCGCGGACCGTCTTCCTCGGTTTCGGTGTCGGCCTGATCTATAAATTCCTGATGGCCGGGCTCAAGTTCTGGAAGGAGATTCCGGTCAAGGTGCTCAACTGGTATCAGGGGGCGAGGGTCGCGGCGGAGATTTCGCCCGAACTGCTCGGCGTCGGATACATCATCGGGCCGCGGGTGGCGTCCTACATGTTCGGCGGCGGAATCATTGCCGCCCTGGTGCTGACACCGCTTATCAAGTTCTTCGGACAGGGGCTGACGACCAATATCTTCCCCGCCCCGCCGGGCGAACTGATCGGCAACATGAACGCCGCACAGGTCTTCGATCGTTACGTCAGGTACATCGCGGCCGGCGCGGTTGCGGCAGGCGGCGTGATCAGCCTGATCAGATCGCTCCCGACTATCGTTCAGGCTTTTCAGGCCGGAATCAGGGACTTCAGCGGCGGCAAGGATGGCGGCAGCAAACTGAGAACCGAACGCGATATTCCGATCCTCTACGCTATGATCGGTGTGGCGCTGCTGCTGGTGGCGATCACCCTGATCCCTCAACTCGAGGTCGACTGGATCTCATCGATTCTGATCCTTGTCTTCGGATTCTTCTTCGTTACTGTGTCGTCGCGCATCTGCGGTCAGATCGGCTCGACATCGAATCCGATCTCGGGCATGACGATCGCGACGCTGCTCTTCACATCGCTGATCTTCCTGGTGCTCGGGCGGATGGGAGCGGGCGAACGGGTCATCGCGCTGACGGTCGGCGCCATCGTCTGCGTCGCGGCGGCCAATGCGGGAAATACATCGCAGGACCTCAAGGCCGGCTTCCTCGTCGGAGCGACTCCGAAGTTTCAGCAGATGGGGCTGCTCATCGGCGCTCTGACATCGGCGATGGTCATCGGGTGGACGCTCGATTTCCTCAATAAGTCGGCGATCAACATCCTGCCGGTCAACTATCCGGCCTTCGCAGTTCCCAACGACGCGATCAAGGGCACCTACACCGACACTCCGCCCGCTCCCGACGGCAAGACATACCGGTATGCGCAGTTCGCCGTCGAGACCGAGGGCGGCGACGGCAAGACCGTCATCCCCGCCGGCAAATACCTGGTCGGCGAGGACGGCAGAATCCATTACCTCGTCAATCCCGGTGTGGGAGGCATCCGTCAGGGCATGAGCGCGTCGATCCCCGCCGAACTGCAGGGTAAAACCTTCCTCGAAGGTCCCGAGTTGACGAAAGTCGGGCAGGCCCGCGGACTCGACGATCAGATGTACGAGCACGTCATCACCAAACTGAACGGCGCCGAATACAATCTGCTGGTCGACTCAGCCGGAACTCCGAAGTTCATCATCGAAGAGTTCACGGGGAAACTGGATGCACCGAAGGCCGCGCTGATGGGCGTGCTGGTCGACGGCGTGCTGACGCAGCGACTGCCGTGGGCGCTCATCCTGATCGGCGCCCTGATCTCGATCACTCTCGAAATGATCGGCGTCAGCGCCCTGCCGGTCGCCGTCGGTATCTACCTGCCGATCTCGACGTCCGCGACAATCTTCGCCGGAGGTCTGATCAGATCGCTCGTTCAGAAACTCAAACGGAACAAGGAAGAGAGCCTGGTCGAAGAGGAGACCGGTCGGGGCGTGCTGCTCAGCTCCGGTCTGATCGCCGGTGGCGCCATCGGAGGTCTGCTCGTCGCAGCGAGCCGCGTTGCGGCCGGAAGCGAGGAAGCTCTCGGCATCGGCGGTCGCTGGGCCATCACCTCCGGCCCGTGGTCGAACGTCTTCGGCCTGATCATCTTCGCGGCGCTGGCGGCGTTCCTGTTCAATGTAGCCAGAAACAGAAGTAAGTAGAAAGTAGAAAGTAGAAAGTAGAAAGTAGAAAGCGGCACGATCCTGAAGGCAAAGGGTTCCCTCCTTTCTGCTTTTTACTTGTAACTGCTCAGCCCCCGTTGGCTGGCCAAAGCCCGCGGAGCGGGCGACAGAGTT
>CALBSU010000004.1 GCA_937967285.1 uncultured Acidobacteriota bacterium | reverse complement strand
CGAATCGCTCTTTCTACATCGACTATCAGGACTGCAAATATCTCGGGCGGGGTGAAATGCTCTGTTCCGGTTTGAGCAATTACAGATCAGGCGGCGCGAGGTTCAGTCTCGGAGGACTGGAACTGGTGAATCTGGCTGCCGGCCGGGCAATTCATCAGCTACCCATCGAGCTGTGGACGGATTCCGGACTGCCGATGACTCAGAACCCTTTCTGGATCGAACCTGCCGTCAATGGACTTCGAGCCTACTTTGTTCCTGAAGACGGGCAGTCAACGATGCATGTGTTTGAAGTCGAAGCGGATAAGTGACTCGCAAGAGAGCATAATATGATTCAATTAGTCTGGTCGGAATCAATCTCACCAGCTAATTCCGCCTCTAACTGATCTAGCGGCGGAAGAAGAGTTTCGATGATCTCCCTTACTTTTGGGAGTTCGATCTCGACAACACGCCATACTTGTTTTACATCGACCTCCAGATAGTCGTGAATCAAGACATCACGAAATGCCGCCATGGGTTTCCAGGGAATCTCCGGGTGAGTGCTTCGAAATTCATCAGAAAGACGTTTCGTGGACTCACCTATCATCTGAAAGTTTCTGATGACAGCGTCTTGTATCAGATGGTTTCGCATAAACTCAGCATGACCATCCACGGTGTAAGATTGAATCCGCTTTATGCACTCTAGAATATGGGCTAAATAGACGCGTTGATCTTTCATAATGGTATAGCTTCTTTAAGGACGCGTCGTCGAATCAGCCAATAAATCGAGTCCTCTGTGACCAGGTCGATTTTACGCCCCAACAAAATCTCAATCTCCTCCTGCAGGGCGATTTGATCAAAAAGACTGGAATCAGAATCCATGTCGACCAGTAAATCAATATCACTTGCGGGAGTTTCATCGCCACGAGCAACCGATCCGAACACGCGGATATTGCTTGCCCCATATTTTTTTGCCAACCCGGCAATTGCTTCTTTTTTATTATTGAGGAGTTCTTGAAGAGTCATACAAATCCTCCATTCTCAATAATATACCGCGTTTTCTCAATCCAGTGAGCCCCGTCAGTTAAGCCCCTAGCCTTGATCGAATCGGCCGCGAGAGGACTTCGAGGCTGCTTTTTTCGCGCTCAGATGAATTTACTGAATTCGCCTCGAATCGGCGAGATCGGCTCATGCACGGGCCTCGCCTTCAATTCCGATTCCGGCGTTCCGGCGCGTAACCTCGAGAGCCAGTCATCGGGCTCGAACTCTACGCCGACCGGATTGGCGTCAAATTTATCATTCATGTAAGAGGTAGCTGCTTCACCAGTCTCGCAGCAGTCCACCTGAAACTCCATCTGATTGCCGTCAGGATCGGCATAGTAGAGCGAGACCGTTATCCCATGATGAACGCACCAGTACGGGATGATTTCGTGCTCTTTGAGGCGGGCATAGGTCTCCAGAAGATCGCTCAACGACGCATAGGTATAGGCGACGTGATCGACTCCGATTGAGCCCTGACGCTCCGTCTCGGCGCTTTCAGGCTGGAAGAGCGCCATGTTGGCGATCGCGAACCGATGATGTTCGTCATCGTAGGTCAGGAAAGCCAATCCCGGATTCTGATACTGCACACGGGCCCCGAAAACGGTCTGATACCATTCCAGCATCTTCTCGAAGCGACGACTGCGATATACGACGTGTGCGAATTTCGTCGGTTTGATTTCGGACATTACTTCTCCATTTCAAAACAGCCTTTCGGCATGGTGAGTGAGTCGGCGGGCGTTCCATAATCAGTCGATTGAGCCCGCCGATGCAAGGCTCGATAATCGTCACAATATTGTCGAACGGACGTCTGAGCAATATCCTGCGGGCCTCTCGATCTCACAAAGACGTAAGTAAAAGTCTAACCGAGAGCCTTGAGCCTCAACTGTACAGCATCATGATCCGGCATCGCTCCAAGATCGCCAAAAGTCTTGCGAGCCGATTCAAACTGCATTCTCGCGTCATCATTGTTACCGTTTTTGAGATAGACATCGCCGAGCAGCATCCGTGCCTGAGCCGCCTCATAGGGGAAGCCCGTTTCACGAAAAAGCGACCACGACTCGCGCAGCAATGTCGCGGCTTCAGCGATATTATCGAGCGCGAGCGCGACAGCGCCACGCCCTTTCAGGGAGTAAGCACGATACATTGCGCTGTCGTATGAGTCTGCTATCTCCATCAGATCTTTCGCGGCGCTTTCGGCTTCGGCAAACCGGTTACCAGCCAGGTCCACTTCCAGCCGGGCGACCAGCAACTCAGCACGATGCAGAGGACTGCCGGTGCATTCGCCGAGGGCCCGGTCAAGCATCTTCTCTGCCGCCTCGCGGTTGCCCTGGGCCAGCCGCAACAATGGAAGCCCCGGGACCGGATCGACGCCGATCTCGTGTGCCTTCTGGTACGCAGCTTCAGCAGCGACGTGATTTCCCTTCCTCAGCTCAAGATCGCCGAGCTCTTTGAATGCATCCCCGGCACCCATATCGTGACCACACCTTTGAAGCGCGTCGCATGCACTGCGCGCAGCTCGCTCTGCTTCTTCCCATCGCCCCTGATTGCGCATCGTTTTAGCGCTGTGAACCCGGCAGACGCTCGGCCAGGGTGAAGCGACGTCGAGTTCACACCAGGTCATGGCGGCCTCGTTCCATTCACGGGCCCGATGGAAGTCGCCCAGCGATTCACAAAGCTGCATGGTGTTACAGAGCAGGTCGCCCAATGTGAAGGGTTTTACTTCACCGGCGACCGCCCCCGCCATCGCCTCATCGACAAGGCTCATGCCGGCGGACGTATCGCCCTGTGCAATCAAAATGCGCCCCTCCAGGTGACTCGACATGGTTTGCAGATCTGAATCATGGAAACGTTCTCCGATCTCGTGTGCCTGCCGATTGAGATCCTGGGCGAGCTGAAGATCGCCCCTGCCAAGAGCGGCCAGTGCCTGCCTGCGAATCAGGTAGCCACGCTCCACACAATTCGGCTCTTCGGCAATGATCCGCTCGGCGCGCTTCAGCCATCCCTGCGCGACGATCCTGGCATTTTTGTAATTATGGCCGGTGCACAGATCGAGCGCCATGCGAGCGGCGCCAGATTTTTGCCCGGCGCTCATGTATGCCGCAAAGGCGCGCTCACGAGTCTCGATGCACTCGTCGAATCTGCTCAACCAAAGCGCGCTGGAGGCAAGCATTTCAAGCTCTTCGGCAGAAAGAGGACGAGAGGAAGAAAGCTCGTGGAGCGATCGATAAGCCGTCTCCCACTCATGACGATCGAACGCCGCCAGAGTTTCGGGAGGAGTGAGGACGGCAGAGGTCCCGGGCGTGGTCCGCAGGCTGAATGAACCGCTCCGCTCAATCTCTTGCAGCGTTTGCACGATCTCGCCGGCAGTCGGGCGCTTCCCTGCATCCTTCTCCAGCATCCGCAGAATCAGAGCTTCCAGGACAGGCGGGACCTCCGGCTTCAGGCTCGTCAGCGGCAACGGTGCCCGCAAAGTTATCGCGTGCAGGTAGCCAACCAGCGAATCCGCCTTGAAGGGATGCCGCCCGGTCGCCAGCTCATAGAGCACAATCCCGAGAGCGAAAACATCCGAGGGATAACTGACCGCTTCGCCACGCGCCTGTTCCGGCGACATGTAGGCCACCGTCCCCATCAATTCCCCCGGATTTGTCTGTAAAGTCATCGTGGCCGTCTCAAAGTCGCTCTTCGTTTGATGAGCGGACCATAACCGTGCCAGACCGAAATCGAGCACTTTCACGTATCCGTCATGACGAACCATGATGTTTTCAGGCTTGATGTCACGATGAGTGATGCCTGCGGCGCTGGCAGCCGCCAGGGCTTTGGCTGACTGCTGGCCGATAGCCAGAATGGATTCCAGTGACAGGTCTTCTGATATCACCGTGCGTAGCGTCCGGCCCGAAACAAGCTCCATAACGATGAAGTGACCGGATTCGCCTTCGCCGATGTCATAGACCGTGATGATGTTGGGATGATTGAGCGAGGAAGCAGCCCTGGCCTCCTGCATAAAGCGTCGGACACGCTCGGCGTCGGTGGTCAACTCGGCGGGCAGAACCTTGATCGCCACCTCCCGGCCGAGGCGCGTATCCTCGGCCAGCCACACCTCGCCCATCCCTCCCGCGCCGAGTTTCTCGACGATGCGGTAATGCGAGAGCGTTGTGTTGGCTGACAACTCCTGACTCATGCCTTCTCAAACCGGCTAAAGGGCTGTTTCGTCCGGACAGATATTACGCATTCAAGTGAAAACTACTGTAAGAATGTATCTACTCAGCCTTAAGAGGAGAAAGGAATTTTCGACAGGATTAACAGGATTTGTCAGGATTTACAGGATTGATTCAAGGTAGCGGCCTTTTGCCTCGAAATTCCCTGTAGCAGACAAAAGATTTTCCAATGTTTTCCTGTCAATCCTGTCAAATCCTGTTAATCCTGTCTAAATCTCCTTTCTCCTCCAGGAGCTGAGCAGTTGCGTATGACTACTCCTAATTCTTCCAGATTGCGCCCAGTCCGAGTTCCCACAAACGCCGGTTGAGAGCCGCAAGATCCTGGTCGAGCATCTGGCCGGCGCGTGCCTTCAAGACGGACCACTGAGCATTGAGCTCTTTCATTCTATCCAGCGAAGGCTGGTTCACTCTGGGAATATCGCTTTCGGTCTGGTTGATCAAAAACAGATAGTTCGCGGTGAACTTATTGGAGAAGTTATCAACGTCGTCGTAAGCCTTGGCTTTACGCTGAACCATATCCTCATCCCATGACTTCATCTTTTTGACGAGAGCCTCGGCGTCTTTTTTGATGGCGCTGAACTTCTCTCCGGCGGGCAATGAAGCGAGCAGCGATTCGAGCTGTTTCCGCTTTTCGTCGAGGCTGTTGGTCATGACGTGCATGGAGGTCAGTTCAGTCTCCATCGCCTGCATCGTCCGATGATATTCCGCGTACGTGGCGGGAGTTGTCGGGTAGAGCGGATTCGCCAGGATCTCAACCTCGGTCGTGACGCTCTTTTCGCCAGCCTTGACGGCAATAGTGTATTTTCCGGGCGGCGCTTTATGTCCGGCGTAACTGCCTTCGATGTAGACCCCCGTCACACCCGGCATGGTCGGATACCGCATGTCCCAGACGAAGCGGTTGAGCCCTTTCGCTTTGGGTAAAACCGGTTCGGGCCGCGGTCCGCCATCGTAGCGCACGTACTTCTCGTCGGCTTTGGAGGAGTAGCTGCGAACCAGATTGCCCGCGCCGTCACGGACCTCGAGAGTGATGTGATCCTCTTTTTTCAGTTCCGGTAGGCTGTAATAGACGACTACTCCGGTGCTAGGATTGACGCCTCTCAGCGGATTGGCGCCTGTGAACTCATCATCCGGCCGATCCAGTTCGCTTCCGCCATTGACGAGAATCGCGTTGTCAGGCCGATAGATCGAAAACTCAGCCGTGTTCTTCTGATACTGGCGGATGACGCTCAGATCATCCAGCACCCAGAACGATCTGCCCGATGTCGAAGCGATCAGGTTGCCTTTGTGCACGCGCAGATCGGTGATCGGCGTAACTGGCAGGTTCAGTTGAAAAGGCGCCCAGTTCCTTCCGCCATCCCACGACAGAAACAGTCCCAGCTCAGTGCCGGCAAACAACAGGTCTTTGCGTACTTCATCCTCACGCACGACGCGCGTGAAGGCGTCGGCGGGAATGCCGCTGTCGATCTTTGTCCAGGTATTGCCGTAATCCGTGGTCTTGTACAGGCCCGGCGTGTGATCGTTGAACTTGTAGCGCGTCGTGGCGATGTAAGCCGTGGCCTTGTCGTGCGGTGAAACCTCGATCGCGTTGATCAGGCATTCGGCCAGGCCTTTGGGCGTGACGTTCTTCCAGTTCGCGCCGCCGTCGCGTGTCAGGTAGACGAGCCCGTCATCGCTTCCGGTCCAGATCACGCCTTTTTCGTGCGGCGATTCGATGACGTAACTCAGCGTGCCGTAGTTCTC
>CALBSU010000003.1 GCA_937967285.1 uncultured Acidobacteriota bacterium | reverse complement strand
TCAGAACGCATCCGCTGATCAGGGCGACGGCATCCGGGCGCGAGGCGGCGAAGGCTCAGGTCAACGAGGCCCGGGCCGGATGGTTTCCGTCGGTCCAGTTGAGCGAGACCTTCATCAACGGCAACAATCCGGTCTTCGTCTTCGGCTCGCTCCTCGAGCAGGCACGCTTCAGCCAGAGCAATTTTCTTCTCGGCCCGCTCAACAATCCCGACCCGCTCAACAATTTCAGATTCGGTGTCTCGATCAAAACGCCGGTCTTCGACCAGCGCAGGACTCAGACGCGAGTCAACCAGGCGAAGTTCATGGAGCGTCAGGCCGAGGCGCAGACCGATATGGTCGAGCAGCGGATCCGATTCGAGGTGCTCAAGGCCTTCTACGGTCTCATGCTGGCGAAGCAGAAACGCGAGGTTGCCGAGAGCGCGGTCAGGCAGGCCGAGGCGGATGTCAAGCGGAGTCGCGATCGAGTCGAGACGGGGACCGCCGTGGCCGCGGATCTGATGTCGGCGCAGGTTCAACTGGCTGAGTTCCGACAGCAGCTGATTCAGGCCGATGGCGACATCCGGACGGCGATCGCCGGGCTCAATACCGCGATGGGGCTGCCGGTCGGCTCGCCGCAATCGGTCGAGGGGAAGCTGACCGCGCGTCCTTTCGACATCGCAGGGCGGGACGAACTGATGGGGCTGGCTCTGCAGCATCGTCCGGAACTGATCAAGGCCGGCCTGTCGCAACAGATAAAGGATGAAGGGGCGAAAGGCGCGCGCGGGCAGTACCTGCCGCGCGTTGACGTCTTCGCCAACCTCGGCGCCAGCCGTCACAACTGGGTCAACGGCAGCGGCGATTACTCTGTCGGCGCGAGCGTCACCTTCGATCTGCTCGACCTCGGTCGGTCGTCGAGGGTGACGATGGCGCGGGCTGCCGCCGAACAGGCCGCCGGCGAACAGGATCATCTGGCCGCGCAGGTCCGCTTCGAGGTCGTGCAGTCCTACGAGCAGTTCATCAGCGCCCGCGAGCGGCTGAAGGTCGCCGACGAAGTGATCGCGTATTCGTCCGAAGCGCTGCGCATCGTTCAGGACCGGTACAACGAAGGACTGACCACGATCACCGAAGTCCTGCGCGCGGAGACCGCTCACCTGCGGGCGCAGATGAACCTGCTTGCGTCGCAGTACGATTATTACGTGGGCTACGCCGGCGTGCTGCTCTCATCGGGCCGGCTGACCGACGTCCAGGCCTTTAAGTAGAAAGTAGAAAGTAAAAAGTAGAAAGTAGTTCAGCGCCAGAGTGATTTTGATGGAATAACCGCATCTATCACAGCAGCGCCGCGACAGTGGCAGCTGAATTCAGCCGTGGATCTTCAGTCCACGGGCGGGTATCAAAATCACAGTGGTGTAATAGTAGAAAGAAAGTAGAAGTTGAAAAGAGACGTCCAACAGGAATGGGCAGGAATGGGAACCGAAATGAAGAACAGGTTTATCTTGCTGACCGGAATCATCGCGCTGTCGTCGTTCGCGGTGGCGTGCGGCGGGAAACAGGAAGCGTCGACGGAAAAGCCGGTCGTGGTGCAGGGCGTGAGGGTCGAGAAGATCGTTCCGGCAGAGGTCGATGATTTTTACGAGGCGAGCGGAACGGTCAGATCGAAGACGACCACAATCATCTCGTCGAAGATCATGGGCGCCATCACCTCATTGCGAGTCGGCGAAGGCGACCGTGTCAGGGCGGGGCAACTGCTGATCGAGATCGAGAACAGGGATGCGGCGGCTCAGTTGCAGAAAGCCCAGGCGGGATTGCGCGAGGCCGAGGAGTCGCTCGGCGAGGTCGATCAGTCGATCGAGGCCGCGAAGTCCGCCCGGGCCGCTGCCGATGCCGGACGCCAGCTCGCACTGGCCACCTACAACAGATACCAGACGCTGCTTGAGCGGAAGTCGATCAGCCAGCAGGAGTTCGACGAGGTCAGGGCGAAACGCCAGGTGGCGGACGCCGAGGCCGAGCGCGCCGAGCGGATGCTGCAGATGATGACCGCCAGGCGGAATCAGGTCAGGGCGCGGATCGATCAGGCGAAAGCCGATATCGCCAACGCGCAGGTCTATGTCGGATACGGGCGGATCTATTCTCCGATCAACGGGCTGGTGACGGCCAAGACGACCGAGCTCGGTTCGACGGCCGCGCCGGGTGCGCCTCTGCTGACGATCGAGAACGGAGACAGTTACAGGCTCGAGGCCAATGTCGAGGAGTCGAAGTTCGGCAGGATACGCCGGGGCGACAGGGTGCTGGCGACGATCGACGCGCTAGGTATGCGCGATGTCGAGGCGAAGGTCGACGAGATCGTGCCGACCGCCGATCCGTCCAGCCGGAGCTATGTCGTCAAGGTCGATCTGCCCGGCCGCGAACTGATTCGTTCGGGAGTTTACGGAACGGTCAGATTCGCGATGGGAAAGAAGGAATCGGTGCTGATTCCCGAGAAGTCGATCGTCCGGCGCGGGCAACTGGTCGGAGTCTATGTCGTCGACGATTCGGGAGCGGCGCATCTGCGACTGATCAGAACAGGGAAGCGATACGGCGACAGTCTGGAGGCGCTCTCCGGAGTGAATGCCGGCGAGAGCATTGCGGTCGAGGGCGTTGCGCGCCTGAGCGACGGCAGCAGGGTGAGGTAGAGTGATGAGCGACGGGACAGGGCTGGCCGGGAGGCTGGCGAGAGCCTTTATCGATTCGAAGCTGACTCCGCTGGTGATCGCGGCATCGATCCTGCTGGGGCTCGGCGCGGTGGTCATGCTGCCGCGCGAGGAGGAGCCTCAGATCATCGTGCCGATGATCGATGTCTTCGTGCAGATGCCGGGGGCGTCCGCCAGAGAGGTCGAGGAGCGGATCACGCGGCCGATGGAGAAGCTGCTCTGGGAGGTGCCGGGCGTCGAATACGTCTATTCGACCTCCTCGCCGGGACAGGCCATGGCGGTCGTCCGTTTCTTCGTCGGGCAGAATGAAGAGGCGAGCATCGTCAGGCTGAATCAGAAGATGTCAGCCAATTTCGACATGATCCCGCCCGGCGCGACTCCGCCGCTGGTCAAGCCGCGCTCGATCGACGATGTCCCGATCCTCGCGCTGACGCTCTCGAGCGACGTATACGATCACTACTCGATGCGGCGGATCGCCGCTCAGCTCGACGACCAGATCAAGGAGGTTCAGGACGTCTCCGAGGTCAAGATCATCGGAGGCCGGCGGCGACAGATTCGAGTGACCCTCGATGAATCGAGGATGGCCGCCTACAACGTGGCTCCGGCGGCGATCCTGCCCGTCATCGAGCAGTCGAACCGTCAGGTTCGCGCCGGCAGCTTCCAGTCGGGCAATCGCGAGTTTCTGGTCGAGAGCGGCGCATTCCTCAGGTCGGCCGAGGAAGTTGGTAACATAGTCATCGGAGTGTTCAACGACCGGCCGGTCTTTCTGAGGGACGTGGCCTCGGTCGAGGACGGGCCGGAAGAGGCCGTCGATTACGTGCTCCACGGCGAAGGGCCGGCCCACGGCGAAGGCGCGGAGAAAGCCGGGGCCGGATCGACGGGAGTCCGCTCGGCCGTCACCATCTCCGTAGCCAAGCGCAAGGGAACCAACGCCATCGTCATCGCCGAAAAGGTGATCGAGAAGGTCGAAGACCTCAAGGGGACGATCATCCCGTCCGAGGTCAAGGTCACGCCGACCAGGAACTACGGCGAGACAGCCAGCGAGAAGTCGAACGAACTGCTGCTCCACATGATGGTGGCGATTCTCTCCGTAGCGGTGCTGATCTGGCTGACTCTCGGACTGCGCGAATCGGGGATCGTCGCGATCGCCATCCCGGTCACCCTCGCCCTGACGCTGGCGGTCTTCTATTTTTACGGCTACACGCTCAACCGGATCACGCTCTTCGCGCTGATCTTCTCGATCGGAATTCTGGTCGACGATGCGATCGTGGTGGTCGAGAACATCGCGCGCCATTATCACCTTCCGCACAACCGGAACCGCCCGATCATCGATGTTGCGATCGAAGCGGTCGACGAGGTCGGCAATCCGACGATTCTGGCGACCTTCGCCGTCATCGCGGCGATTCTGCCGATGGCCTTTGTGAGCGGTTTGATGGGGCCGTACATGCGACCGATCCCGATCGGCGCATCGGCGGCCATGATCTTCTCGCTGCTGGTCGCCTTCATCGTCACGCCGTGGGCCAGCCTGCGACTGCTCAAACGCGAGGGCGGACACGCTCACGAGGCCGAAGAGAGCCGCGCGACGAAGCTCTACCGGCGGATCATGACGAAGCTGATCCACATTCCGAAGTGGCGGTACGGCTTTCTGATGCTGGTCGTGCTGTTGCTGCTCGGTTCGATGGCCCTGGTCGGCCTGAAGCTGGTCAAGGTCAAGATGCTGCCGTTCGACAACAAGAGCGAGTTTCAGGTGATCGTCGACATGCCCGAGGGCACGACCCTCGAGCAGACCGCCGCTGTGACACGCGAGATCGCCGACTACGTCCGTACCGTGCCCGAAGTGACCGACTATCAGCTCTACGTCGGCACGGCCTCGCCCTACAACTTCAACGGCCTCGTCCGTCACTACTATCTGCGGAGCGGGCCGAACGTTGCTGACATTCAGATCAATCTGGTTCCGAAGGGAGAGCGCGACGCGCAGAGCCACGATATCGCCAAGCGTGTCCGGCCGCGGATCCAGCAGATCGCCGCCCGGCACAATGCCCGGGTCAAGGTCTCTGAAGTTCCTCCGGGGCCGCCGGTGCTCCAGACTCTGGTGGCAGAGGTCTACGGTCCCGACTACAACCGTCAGATCGAGATCGCAAAGCAGATCCGAGATATCTTCGACAAGACCTCGGGAGTGGTCGACGTCGACTGGTACGTCGAGGACGACCAGCCGCAGTATCGTTTCGCCGTCGACAGGGAGAAGGCTGCGCTCAACGGGGTTTCGACCGAACAGGTGGCGGCTACGTTGAAAATCGCGCTCAGCGGGATGTCGGCCGGTCTGCTCCACAGCGAACAGGAGAAGGAAGATCTGCCGATCGTCCTGAGGTTGCCGCCGGCACGGCGTTCGAGCCTCGAGGATCTGAAGGCGATCAAGGTCGCCGGGCAGCGGGGCAACATGGTCCCGCTCGGCGAACTCGTCCGCATCGAGGAAGAGGTCGGCGACAAGAGCATCTATCATAAGAATCTCATGCCGGTCGTTTACGTGACTGGCGACATCGCCGGCAGCGAGGAGAGCCCCGTCTACGCGATCCTCAAACTGAACGAAACGATCGACAGCCTCAAGCTGCCCGAGGGGTACGGGCTCGAACGCTACGTCGCATCGCAGCCGTTCCTCACCGATAAATTCTCGATGAAATGGGACGGCGAGTGGCACATCACTTACGAGGTCTTCCGCGATCTCGGCCTCGCCTTCGCGGCGGTGCTTGTGCTGATCTACATTCTGGTCGTCGGCTGGTTCCAGTCGTTCAAGACGCCGATCACGATCATGGCGGCGATCCCGTTCTCGCTGGTCGGCATCCTGCCGGCGCATGGCCTGATGGGCGCGTTCTTCACGGCGACCTCGATGATCGGATTCATCGCCGGCGCGGGGATCGTGGTCCGCAACTCGATCATTCTGGTCGATTTCGTAGAGCTGCGGCTGGAGCAGGGAATGTCGCTGGCCGAAGCCGTGATCGACGCCGGAGCGGTCCGCTTCCGGCCGATGATGCTCACCGCCGCGGCGGTCATCGTCGGGTCCGCGGTCATGCTCTTCGATCCGATCTTTCAGGGACTGGCCATCTCGCTGATGGCGGGCGAGGTCGCATCTCTCCTGCTCTCTCGAATGACCGTTCCCATCCTCTATTACCTGAGCGAGCGTAAGAAACACCCGGAACCTCCGCCCGCCGATGAGATTGAAGACGAAGAGTTGGAAAAAGGTTTGGAAGTTACGAGTTGAAAATTTCCCCGGGAGCGCCGAGCCTGGGAGCGCCGAGCCCGGGAGCGCC
>CALBSU010000002.1 GCA_937967285.1 uncultured Acidobacteriota bacterium | reverse complement strand
CCGCCGGCGCGCTTGTTGATGATGGCCGTCTTGAGCGCCTCGACCAGATCGCCGGCGCCGGATGACGCTCCGCCGGAGTTGATCAGGCCCGCTCGTCCCATGTAGCAGTTCGCCACCTGGTACCTGGTCAGGTCGATCGGGTTATCGCTGGTCAGTTCCGAGTAGATCCGCTTGTCGGTCTTGCCGTAGGGATTCTCCTTCGAGGCCAGAGCATTGTAGCCGCCGTTGTTTTCGGGCAGTTTCTGCTTGATGATGTCGGCTTCGATGGTGACGCCGAGGTGGTTGGCCTGTCCGGTCAGATCCGCCGAGACGTGATAATCCTTGTCCATCTTGAACGCAGGGTTCCGCAGGTAGCACCAGAGGACCGTGAACATGCCCAGTTCGTGAGCGTGCTGGAAGGCCTGCGATACTTCCTGGATCTGCCTGGTCGATTCGTCGGAGCCGAAATAGATCGTCGCGCCGATGCCGGCCGCGCCCATATCGAATGCCTGATCGACGCGACCGAACATGATCTGGTCGAACTTGTTCGGATAGGTCAGAAACTCGTTGTGGTTGACCTTGACGATGAAAGGAATCTTGTGGGCGTACTTGCGCGAGCAGGCGCCGAGCACCCCGAGCGTCGAGGCGACGGCGTTGCATCCGCCCTCGATCGCCAGCCTGATGATGTTCTCCGGGTCGAAATAGATCGGATTCGGCGCGAAACTGGCGCCGGCCGAATGCTCGATCCCCTGATCGACCGGCAGAATCGAAACGTATCCCGTTCCAGCCAGACGTCCGTGATTGAAGAGGTCCTGAAGATTCCGCAGAACCGGCACCGGCCGGTCGGAATCCATCCAGACCCTGTCGATGAAATCCGGTCCGGGCAGGTGCAGCAGCTTGCGCTCGATCGTCTTGCACTCGTGTCCCAGAAGCCCCGGACCATCTTCTCCGAGTAATTTCTCTATCTCCTGAATATTCATGAATCTTTCTCCAGTTGCAATTTGGTAGGGAAGCCTTAGAAGTAAAAACGATTTTACTTCCGATTCCCGAAGATGGTCAAACCAATTCAGCGGCAGACCAGGTCGACCAGCGTTCTGACGCAGACTCCGCTGGGTCCGACGGCCTGAAAAGGCTTCGCGCTGTCGTTCCATGCCGTTCCGGCGATGTCGAGGTGCGCCCAGGGCACGTCATCGACGAACT
Source organism: uncultured Acidobacteriota bacterium (assembly GCA_937967285.1). Taxonomy (GTDB): domain Bacteria; phylum Acidobacteriota; class Blastocatellia; order RBC074; family RBC074; genus JADJXM01. The sequence goes on along the minus strand of CALBSU010000002.1, from coordinate 11,814 downwards.
CGCGCAGGAAATATGCCGCGGTGATGGTCCCGGCCTTGCGTCCGCCGACGTTCTTGATATCGGCGATCTCGCTCTTGATCTGCTCGCGGTATTCCGGAGTCAGGGGGAGCTGCCAGAGCTTCTCGCCGGTCCGTTTACCGGAGGAGATGATGGCATCGATCCAGTCCTGATCGTTGCCCATGATTGCGACATAGACGTCGCCGAGGGCGATCGAGACGGCGCCGGTGAGCGTGGCCAGATCGACGATCTTTGTTGCGCCGAGCCGGCGGGCATATGTCAGGGCGTCGCACAGGATGAGACGCCCTTCAGCGTCGGTATTGATCACCTCGATCGTCTTGCCGGCCATCGATTTGACGACGTCGCCGGGACGCTGCGCCTTTCCGCCGGGCATGTTTTCGGTAGTCGGGACGATGCCGATGACGTTGACTCCGGGTTTGATCTGCGCGATGGCGCGCATGGCTCCGATCGTGGTCGCTCCGCCGGCCATGTCATACTTCATCTTCTCCATCCCCTCGGACGGTTTGATCGAGATCCCGCCTGTGTCGAAGGTGATCCCCTTTCCGACGATCGCGATGGTTTCAGAAGTGGCAGTCGGCGATTTGTACTTCATGACGATCATCTTCGGAGGCTCGACCGATCCCTGCGCGACGCCGAGCAGGGCTCCCATGCCGAGTTCGCGCATGCGCGCCTCGTCGAGGATGTCGATATCCAGGCCGAACTCCCGCCCTACCGATTCGGCATAGCCCGCCAGGGCCGTCGGAGTCACCACATTGCCCGGTTCGTTGATCACCTCGCGCGCGAAATTGGTCGACTCGGCGATGATCCGGCCGCGTTCGATGCCGCGGTTGATCTCCGTCGTCTCGCCGTTCTGCGCCGCCAGGATCATCAGCTCGATCGTATTCTCGGTCTTTTCGCTGGTGTGATACTTGTCCGGCTCGAAGAGCGAAAGGATGGCGCCCTCGGTCGCCGCCTGAGCGCTCGCTCCGATCGGCAGCGCCGACCTCCGCAGAAAAGCGAACGTCCTCGCCTTCCGCCCGCGCAGCAACCGGGCCGCCGTGCCGGCCATTCGCCGCACACCGTCGGTCGTGAAATCGTCCTCCTTGCCCGCTCCCAGCAGCAGCACCCGCCGCGCCTTCAGGTCGCCGGTCGTGTGAATGTAGACCGATTCGCCGGCCTTGCCCGAAAACTCGCCGTTCTCGATGACCGACGAAATGACGTTCCCGGTATGCTTGTCCAGCTCGGCCAGCAGGCCTTCCTCGGGCTTTTCTCCTTCATATACGCTCAGCACGAGCGCATCGCATTCGATGTCTCTGTAGTTTCTGTTGTCGGATTTTACCTGCATGAATGTATTCCTTTATTTATTGATGTTGGTAGGTAGTAGGTAGTAGGCAGTAGGCGGTAGGCAGTATGCAGTAGGCAGTATTTAAGATAGATACAGTCTTCAATGATTTCAATATACATCATACTTTTGAACATCCTACTGCCTACCGCCTACTGCATACTGCCTACTCCACTCTGCCTACCGCCTACTGCATACTGAATTACTCCTCATACCTGCTCCGCTCCTTGAGCGCGGCGCGAGCCTCGCGTTCCTGCGTCTTTCTTGCGTCATCGGCGCGTTTATCGTAGAGCTTCTTACCCTTGGCGATCCCGAGTTCGCACTTGATCAGGTTGCCTTTGAAATACAGTTTTGTCGGCACGATGGTCAAGCCTTTCTCCTGGATTTTGGACTGGAGGCGAAAGATCTCGCGTTTATGAAGGAGGAGCCGGCGATCGCGGATGGGGTCGTGGTTCTGGCGATTGCCGTGGGAGTACTGGCTGATATGGGCGTTGAGCAGCCAGGCTTCGCCGTCACGGACGATCACGTATGATTCCTTGAGGTTGACTCGACCGGCGCGGGCCGATTTGACCTCGGTGCCGGTGAGCTGAATTCCCGCTTCATAAGTTTCGAGAATATGATAATTGTGCCAGGCCTCGCGATTGGTTGCGACGACCTTATCGTTGCTTGTTTTGTCCGCCATTCTGGATGTTCGGGCCGGGATCAGATCGACTCGCGTTTGAGGGGGCGTTCCATCAGTTCGATCTCGAGTTGTCCCGGGCTCTTGCCTTCATACAACATCTGATAGACGCCGGTGGTGATCGGCATCTCGACGCCGAGTTTGAGCGCCAGTTCGTGCGCTGCGCGCGCGGTTTTGACGCCTTCGGCTACTTCGCGCATCTCGCCGATGATATCGGCCAGTTTGCGGCCCCGGCCAAGTTCGTAACCGACGCGCCGGTTGCGCGACAGGTTGCCGAAGCAGGTCAGCACAAGGTCGCCCATGCCGGCCAGTCCGGCCAGAGTTTCCGGGCGTCCGCCGAGCCTGACCGCGAATCGGGTCATCTCGGCCAGTCCCCGCGTGACCAGCGCAGCCGAACTATTGTATCCCAGTCCGAGGCCGTTGACCGCGCCGGTCGCGATGGCCATGACGTTTTTCGTCGCCGCGGCGATCTCGACGCCGGTCACGTCGTTGTTGGTGTAGACGCGAAAACGGCTGCTCGAAAGTGTCTCCTGGACGGTTGCCGCCCAGTCGGGAGCATGTGATGCCGCGACGATGGCGCAGGGTTCGTCCCGCGCGACCTCCTGGGCGAAGCTCGGGCCAGAGAGCACGACGTATCGCGGTTCGAAGCTCAGAACGTCGCGGACGACCTCTTCCATCCGCATCTGCGTCGGGATCTCGATCCCCTTGCTCGCGTTGACGAAGATCATGTCCGGACTCAGATGGGGCAGCATCTGACCGTATATCTCGCGGCAGGCGTGAGACGGGACGACCGTCAGCACGATCCCGGCGCCGGCCAGCGCTTCAGCGATATCGCCTGTCGGTTCGATTACGGGCGGGAGAGCGAATCCCGGCAGGTAGACGGTATTCTCCCTTGCGTCGCGCAGCATCGAGACGATTTCAGGGCTGTGCGCCCACAGACTGACGCGGTTTCCTGCCCGAGCCGCCACCAGCGCCAGCGCGGTGCCCCAGCTTCCCGCTCCGATGATCGCGATCTTCCTCATGGTCTACCTCAGGCCTTCGCGCCGAACCTGTTCTCCCTGCCTTCGCGCAGACGCTGGATGTTCTCGCTGTGCTTGAAAATAATCACAGCCGAAGAAAGACAGAGCGCGGCAATCAGTCCGGCGAATCCGGGAGCTGGGCTGACCATAAAATTGATCAGGGCGGCTGCGATCGGAACAACCAGAGCTGCGACGATCGAGCCGAGCGAGACGTAGCGCGTCCGCCAGACGATCAGCAGAAAGATGGCCGCCGCCGCCAGGACGGCGTATGGAGTCAGCATGGCGAAGACTCCGAGCCCTGTTGCCACTCCCTTGCCGGCCTTGAATCCCAGCCAGACCGGAAAGCAGTGGCCGATGACCGCAGCCAGTCCGGCCCACGGCGCCAGTTCCGGTGCGATCGCGCCGACGACCGCCACCGCCGCCACGCCTTTCAGCGCATCGAGAAGAAGCGTCAATATCCCCGCGCCTTTGCCCGCCTTGCGCGTCACGTTAGTCGCTCCCGTGCCGCCGCTGCCGGTCTCGCGGATGTCGGAGCCGCTTGCGAACCGGACGATCAGATATCCGAACGGGATCGACCCGAGCAGGTATGCGACCAGCAGCAGGACGGCGGCAGCCGGCAGCGAGATCAGACTCAGCACTGTCTCCATGGATTCTCCTTCAGCCCCTTGTCCGAGCGGGCAATGAAAGCGGTCAGAGGCGTCGGCGGATCATATCCAGTGCGGCATTGACCGAGAGCTGCCGGATGAACTGCCGGTCGCCGGGGAAAACGAATTTTCGGACAATGGCATCGTTGTCATCGGCGAGTGCGATGTAGACCAGTCCGACCGGTTTCTCCTCGCTGCCTCCGCCGGGGCCGGCAATGCCCGTGATGCCGATCCCGAAAGTAGTTCCGGCGAGGCTGCGCACGCCGTCTGCCATCGCGCGCGCGACCTCTTGGCTGACCGCTCCGTGCCGTTCGATCAGATCCGTTGGCACGCCGAGCATTCTGATCTTGGCCTCGTTCGAATACGTCACGACACCTTCGATGAAATATTCCGAGCTGCCCGGAACGTCGGTGATTCGTCCGGCGAGCAGCCCGCCGGTGCAGCTTTCGGCTGTCGCCAGCGTGTAGCCGTTGAATTTGAGGAGATTGCCGGCGACCTCCTCGAGCGTTTCGTCACGGCGCGAGAAGACGTAATTCCCGAGCGCTTCGTCGAGCCGGCCGGCCAGCTCGTCGAGCAGCTTCTCGCCCTCGGCCGCTTTCTTCGCCGTGGCCGTCAGGTGAAGTTCGATCTGTCCGTCCTTGAAGAGGATCGTGGTGGTCGGATTTTTGTACTGGGTGTAGATCGGTGCGGCCAGCTCGTCAGTACTCGATTCGGTCAGGCCGAAGATGCTCAGTTTGCGCCGCAGAATGAACAGATCGCCGACTTGCTGCCTGAGCGCCGGAGCGACGGCCGCCTCGAACATCGGCTTCATCTCGCGCGGCGGCCCCGGCAGCAGCGCGATGGTGCATTTGCCGTTACGGATCAGCATGCCCGGCGCGGTCCCGTTGTTGTTGTCGATGATCTCGGCATCCTCGATGATCAGAGCCTGACGGGAATTGATCTCCGGCATCGGGACTCCGCGTCTGGCGAAGCGCGCGCGGATCTTCTCGAGGATCGCGTCGTTGAGGACCAGTCGTTTCTGAAGCACCCGGGCGAAGATCTTTCGAGTGATGTCGTCCTCGGTCGGCCCCAGGCCGCCGGTCGAGACGATGATCTCGGACCGCTTCATGGCGTCCCGGATCGTCTCCTCCAGCCGGCCCTCGTCGTCCCCGACGATGGTCTTCAGCTTGACGTCGACGCCGAGACTGTTGAGACGCTCGGTCAGCCAGAGCGAATTGGTGTCGGTCCTGAACGGAGTAAGCATCTCCGATCCGATGGCGATGATTTCAGCATTGAGCATAGTTTCAACTGAAGACGAAGAGCAGCAGCGAGAGCGCGACGGCGGCATAGACGCCGGCCAGCACGTCATCCATCATAACCCCGAATCCGCCCTTGAGATCCTGCAGCCGGTCAATGGGGTAGGGTTTGAAGATGTCGCACATCCTGAAGAGCGCGAACCCGGCGATCGTCCACCATCGCCAGCTTCCCCCGAGGGATGCCAGATAGGGGGCGATCAGTGAAAATGTGATGATCTGACCGCAGACCTCGTCGATCACGACCTGACCGGGATCCTTGCGGTTGAATATCCGCTCGGCCCGCGTCCCCGACCAGATGCCTGCGGCTCCTGTCACGACGCCGGCGACGAGCAGGCTGTTCTGCACCAGAACCGGAGTCTGTTCGAACAGATCGATGAGGCCGTAGGCGATCAGCAGCCCGACGATCGAGCCCCAGGTGCCGGGACCGAACGGTATCAGGCCCGCGCCCAGTCCGGTCGCAACCAGCAGCGCCAGCCAGTCGACGGGGCCGTTCAATTCGGCCTTCACTCCGCGTTTATCACGGCTTTCCTTGAATTTATCCCTGATCATCGGCTTGTCTCACACAACCCGGGCGACCAGGTCGTATTCGTGAGCTTCGGCTATCTCGATCTCGATGAAGTCGCCGGGCTGGCCGGCGAATCCTTCCGGCACATCATTGATCAGCACATGGCCGTCGACCTCGGGCGCCTGCGATTCCAGCCGCGCCTGCAGCAGCAGGTCCGTCTCCTGCGACACGCCTTCGAGCAGCGCGCGATACCGACGGCCGATCAGCGCCCGGTTCCTTCGCTTCGAGATCTTCGCCTGCTCGCGCATGAGCTTCGTCCGGCGGGTCTTCATCGTTCGCGCCGGGACCTTGCCGTCCAGATCGTAGCCGTGAGTGCCTTCCTCGTCAGAGTACGTGAAGACCCCGACGCGATCGAACTCGACATCCCTGACGAACTGCATCAGTTCGTCGAAATCCTCATCCGTCTCTCCGGGAAACCCGACGATGAAGGTCGTCCTGAGCGTCATCTCGGGGACGAACTGGCGGGCCCGCTCGAGCAGTTTTTCCAGCAGCCGGCGATTGCCTCCGCGGCGCATCCGCTTGAGAACCGGGGCGCTCGCGTGCTGGAGCGGCATGTCAAGGTAGTTGCAGACCTTCGCCTCCTCGGCCATGGCCGCCAGCGTCGCATCGCTCAGCGAATTCGGATAGGTGTACATGATGCGGATCCATTCGATCCCGTCGACCCGCGCCAGGCTGCGCAGCAGGTCCGCCAGCCCGTCCTTCAGTCCCAGATCCAGCCCGTACTGGGTCGAATCCTGCGAGATCAGCACCAGTTCCTTCACGCCCCGTTCGGCCAGTTGTTCGGCCTCGTGGATGATCGATTCGGCGCGCCTCGACCGGTAATTGCCGCGCATCTGCGGGATCGCGCAGAAGGCGCAGGTGTGGTCGCAGCCCTCGGCGATCTTGACGTAGGCGAAATGTTTCGGAGTCGCCAGCACCCGCGGAGCGTTCTCGTCGTAAAGATAGGTCGGCAGGCCGCGCGTCATCCATGCGTTCGAGGCGACGAATGCCGCATCCTGCGCCGCCGCGTGAGCCGGATCGACCGCCGCCACGATCTTCTCGATCTCGCTCGTCCCGAGCACGGCGTCGATCTCCGGCATCTGATTGAGCAGATCCTGACGGTATCGTTCGACCAGACACCCCGCGACGACCAGCCGCTGCAGGTTCGCCGTCTCCTTCAGCTCGGACATCTCGAGGATCGTGTTGATCGATTCCTCCTTCGCCGTCTGAATGAACCCGCAAGTGTTGACCACGATCACGTCGGCCGCTTCCCGCTCGGTCGTCAGCTCGTATCCGTGCTCTTTCAACTGGCCCATCATGACTTCGCTGTCCACCAGATTCTTGGGACATCCGAGGCTGACGAAGCCGATCTTTCTTAAAGTTGAACTCATACAATTCCTACCCGTCTACCCGGGTTGAAAATTAATCGCAAAGCCCACCAAGGGTGCAAAGGATTTCACCGGATCCAATGTTCGGGTCAAAAAAACTGACCAAATGCGGACTTAAACAGGTAACACTAACCATGACATCAATAATCTACTTTGCTCTCTTTGCGGACTTTGCGGTTAACTCTTTGCCCACTTGGCGATCCTGTGCGATTAATTCCCGTCAGGCTTTTTTCAGATTAGCGTACTTTTCGATCACCTTCTTGTGGCCGTAGCCGGGGAAGTTGATCGTCAGTTTGACGTTTTCGCCGTCGCCCTCGCGCTTGATGATCAGGCCGACGCCGTACTTCTCGTGCCGGACGCGCGTCCCGACCTTGAGCCCTCCGGAGCCGCCGCCGGATTGAGTCTCCGCCTTATCCTCATTCTTCGTGAATGAAGTCAGGTCGACATTCATTCCCTGGCGCTTGAAGAATTCGGCGACGCTGTCTGCGGTGTTGTTTTTCGGACCCTCATAATTGCTCGATCTTTTCGGCCGCTGCCAGGACGAGTCGTTCTGGCGGAGTGCCCGCACGGCGTGGCGGTTTTCGACGGTCGAATCGCGATTGGCGAAACCGAGCCAGCTCGAACCGCCGGACAGATCCTCGATCAGTTCGAGCGGAAATTCGTTGAGAAAGCGCGATGGTTCGGCGGGCAGCTCTTCGCCGTAAACGCGGCGGTTCGCGGCGTGCGTCAGGTAGAGGTTCTTCTCGGCCCGCGTGATGGCGACATAGCAGAGCCGTCGCTCCTCTTCCAGCTCCGATTCGCTGTTCTTGACGCGCGAGTGCGGGAAGAGACTCTCCTCGAGTCCGGCGATGAAGACGACGGGGAATTCGAGCCCCTTGGCGGCATGCATCGTCATCAGCGTCACCTGGGCTTCATCCTCGATGTCGTCGGTGTCGGAAACGAGCGCGGCATGGTCGAGAAAGTCACGCAGCGTCTCGCCGCGCTCCTCGGATTCGACGGCGGCGTTGACCAGTTCCTCGAGGTTGAGCAGCCGCGCCGCGGCCTCCTCCGAATCCTCGTTCTTGAGCATCAGCTCGTAGCCCGTATCGATGACCGCCGCCTTGACGACCTCTGAGACAGGCTCGGCGCGATCGGCGGCCTTATCGACCAGCTTTTTGATGATTGACCGGAATGAGCTCAGCGCGGTCACCGTCCTTGCGGGCAGGGCATTGGTCTCGACGATCTCTCCGATCGTCTCCCAGTGATTGAGCCCGCTCAGCCTGACGCGGCGCTCGATCTCGTCGAGCGTCGTCTTGCCGATCCCGCGCGCCGGCGTGTTGATCACGCGCTGCAGCGCGATCGTGTCGTTCGGATTGACGGCCAGTTTGAGGTAGGCGATGACGTCCTTGACCTCGGCGCGATCATAGAAGCTGAAACCTCCGACCAGGTTATATTTCACCCCGGCGCGCCGGCACGCCTCCTCGAACAGTCGTGACTGGGCATTGGTCCGGTAGAGCACCGCGGCCTTGATTCCCGATCCCCTCCGCAGATGTTCGTCGATCTTCGAGACGACCCATCTGGCCTCCGATTCGCCGTCGATCAGCTGGGCGTACCGGATCTTGTCACCGTCCTGGGAGTTCGCCCGGAGCACCTTGTCGAATCGTTGCGTGTTGTTCGAGATGACGCGATTGGCCGCATCGAGGATCCGCCTGGTCGAACGGTAGTTCTCCTCCAGCTTGATCGTCTTCGTCCCCGGATAGTCCTTCTCGAAATTGAGAATGATCTTGAAGTCGGAGCCGCGCCAGCCGTAGATCGCCTGCGATTCGTCGCCGACCACGCACAGGCTGCGACCGTTCCAGAAATCGTCCGGCCGCCGGCCGATGTTGAGAGCCAGATCGCCCTCGACGATCAGCCGCGTCAGCGAATACTGGATGCCGTTCGTATCTTGAAATTCGTCGACCAGCACGTGCCGGAATCGGTTGTGGTAATAACGTCGCGCCTCCTCGGAGTGTCGCAGCAACTGGACGGCACGGATCAGAAGATCATCGAAGTCCAGCGCATTGGCCGATTTGAGCTTCTCCTCGTAGGTCGCGAAGATCTTCGCCACGGCCTCGCGACGCGGATCGGCGAACTCGGCGCGCGCAGTGTAGCTGACGGGATCCTCGCCGCGGTTCTTGGCGCCGCTGATCGCGCTCTGCACGTACCGGGGCGTGAGCGATTTGTCGTCCAGCCCGAGATCCTTCATGCAGCCCTTGATCAGGCGCTGCTGGTCGTCGCTGTCGTAGATGTTGAACGACCGCGTGTATCCCTGTTCAAGTTTTTCGATGTCGCGCCGCAGGATCCGGACGCAGAGCGAATGGAAGGTCGAGATCAGCGGCGCGCCGGATCGCGGGCGGTTCGAGAGCAGTTTCTCGACCCGCTCGCGCATCTCGCCCGCCGCCTTGTTGGTGAAGGTCACCGCCAGGATGCTCTCCGGCCGTGCGCCGAACGCGTCGATCAGATGGGCGATCCGGAAAGTGATGACGCGCGTCTTGCCGCTCCCGGCCCCGGCCAGGATCAGCACCGGTCCGTCCTTAACCTCGACCGCCTCGCGCTGCTCGGGGTTGAGCCCCGCCAGCAGATCCGGCCTCTCCTCTGTCTCCTCCGGCAGGTTGTCGAACAGACCTGGTCCCTTGTCGTATCTCACTCGGTTCCTTACTCCGCCAGCAGCATCTTGGCGATCGTCTGCTTCTGCATGTTCGAGGTGCCTTCGTAGATCTGACCGATCTTGCAGTCTCGGAAGTACTTCTCGACCGGGTAGTCCTTGACGTAGCCGTATCCGCCGTACAGATTGAGCGCCGTCGAAGCGACCTCCTCGGCGATCTCCGACGCCAGCAGCTTGGCCATCGCCGCCTGTTTGATGAAGGGCAGGCCGGCATCCTTGAGCCGCGCCGCGTTGTAGACCATCAGACGCGCCGATTCGATCTTCGTCGCCATCTCTGCCAGCTGGAACTGCACCCCCTGGAACTCCGAGATCGCCTGACCGAACTGCTTGCGCTCCTTGACGTAACCGAGCGCGCACTCGTACGCGCCGCTCGCCAGGCCGAGCATCTGCGCTCCGATCCCGATCCGCCCCTCGTTGAGCGTCTCGATCGCGATCTTGTAGCCCTTGCCGATCTCGCCGAGCACGTTCTCCTTCGATATTTTGCAGTTATCGAAGAGCAGCTCGCAGGTCGAGGAGGCCCGGATTCCCAGCTTGTCCTCCTTCTTGCCGACGGTGAAGCCCTCAGCCCCCTTCTCGACGACGAAGGCGGTGATGCCCTTGTAGCCCTTCGCCGGGTCGATCGTCGCGAAGACGATGAAGATCCCGGCTTCGTTGCCGTTGGTGATCCACAGTTTCCGGCCGTTGAGAAGGTAGTGGTCGCCCTTGTCCTCGGCGCGCGTCTGCAGCGCGAAGGCGTCGGATCCGGATCCCGCCTCGCTCAGGCAATAGGCCCCTACGGTATCGGCGCAGAGCCTCGAAATATACTTCTTCTTCTGCTCTTCCGTGCCGTAGTTAAGAAATGCATTGATGACCAGCGTATTGTTGACGTCGATGCAGACGCTGATCGAGGGATCGATCCTCGCCAGCTCCTCGATCGCCAGACAGGCCATGAAGAATGAGCCGCCCGATCCGCCGTACTCCTCGCCGGGCTCGATCCCCATCAGTCCGAGCTCGAAGCATTTCTCGATGATCTCGGGACGGATCTTGCCCTTCTCGTCCATCTCCCTGACCCAGGGTTTGATTTCGGCCTCGGCGAATTCGCGCACGCTCGCCGCGAAAAGTTTCTCCTCGTCCGAAAGCGCGGTCAGCGGCTGTGCGGCCAGTGGATTAATAGCTTCCTGTGTTTGTGCCATGTCTTCCCCCAACTGTTATGAAAGAAAATGAGCCATGATGAATATTGTGAAGATGTCCGCGTAACGATTTAAAGGCAATTTTACAACAGCCCCGAATCTTTGCCAAACAGGGCCTTCAGGCGGCTTTCCACTCAGCCTCGAGGGGGGTAAAATAACCGCGTTCAATTCAAAATCTTCATCCGTAAAGAACCAGATACGCGAGAGGCACGGGAGATCCGGCCGCCTTTTCGCACAATCCGAGAGGCACCGAAAGACTTATGAACAACAGGCGTGAATTTCTCTCACAGACGATCCTCGGCGCCGCCGGCGCGATGCTGCTCGATGCCAGGACGAGTGCCGGACCGGTCGCGGCTCAGGGGAAGCTCAAAAAAGGCGTTCTGATCACCATGCTTCCCAAACAGTTGAGCTGGGTCGACCGCTTCAAGCTGGCTGTCGATGTCGGATTCGAAGGCATCGAGGCTCAGACCGTGACCGACCCGAAGGTCGCCGACGAGATCAAAGAGGCGTCGATCAAGGCCAAAATACCGATCCATTCGGTCATGAACATGGATCACTGGAAATATCCGCTCTCCGATGCCGATCCGAACGTGGTCGCGACCAGCATGAAGGGCATGGAGACCTCGCTCCGCAACGCGAAGCTCTGGGGGGCGGACGCCGTGCTTCTCGTCCCGGCCGTCGTCAATCCGCAGACGACAATCCCGCAAGCCTGGGAGCGCTCCCAGAAACAGGTTCGCAAACTCATCCCGCTGGCCAAGGAACTCGGCGTGATCATCGCCATCGAGGAGGTCTGGAACAAGTTCCTGCTCACTCCTTACGACCTCGCCAAATACGTCGATGAGTTCAAGAGCCCGTGGGTCCAGGCCTACTTCGACGTCGGCAACATCGTCATGTACGGCTATCCGCAGGAATGGATCCGCGCGCTCGGCAAGCGTATCGTCAAGTTCCACCTCAAGGATTTCAAGACTGAGAACCGGCAGTTCGTGCCGCTCCGCGAGGGCAGCATCGACTGGAAGGAAGTGCGCAAGGCGATCGGCGAGATCGGATTCAACGG
>CALBSU010000001.1 GCA_937967285.1 uncultured Acidobacteriota bacterium | reverse complement strand
TTCTCGGTCAACTACGGCGGAGAGTTCGAGGAGCAGCAGAAGTCGTTCAAGGAGCTGCTCTTCAGCCTGGCTCTCGCGATTATCCTGGTCTATATGGTCATGGCCGCGCAGTTCGAATCGTTGCGCGACCCGCTGATCATCCTCTTCTCGATCCCGCTGGCGGTGATCGGAGTCGCGATGATCCTCTTCCTGACCGAGACCACATTCAGCATGCAGGCGTTCATCGGCGTGATCATGCTGGCCGGAATCGTGGTCAACAACGCCATCGTGCTGATCGATTACATGAACGTTCTGCGGCGACGCGACGGGCTGCTGCTCAGACATGCGGTCGAACTGGCCGGCAGGCGCCGACTCAGACCGATTCTGATGACCACGCTGACGACCGTTCTCGGACTGGTTCCGATGGCGCTCGGAGTCGGCGAAGGTTCCGAACTGCAGGCACCCATGGCTCGCGTAGTCATCGGAGGCCTGATTACTTCGACTCTGATCACTCTGATCTTCATCCCGACCATCTACACGATGATCGAGGAACGCGGCCTCCGCGAGAAGGCCACCGAAAAGGATCGCGTCAAGGATGGCGTGGCGGAGCCGCTCCAGCCGATCGGAGCCGACTAATTCCAGTATTCCTGATCGACTCTATCGATCACGGGAGGCGTTTGCGCGCCTCCCCTTTTTTTTCAATTCGACATGTACAACCGTCGGTTCCGTGAGATATGGTGGTTCAGATCCTGATCTTGTCCCACTGATATCGGAACCCGAGTGAAGAGACAACTGCATCAGATACAGGTAATCGTCAAATTCCTGCGAATGAGATGGCGCAGAGCGAGCGCTACGGCTCTGAGCGCCTTTATCAGGTATGCACCGACGGAGCGCCAGCGAGTCTTCGTGCTGACGATCGTCATCGGCGTCACTTGCGGGCTGGCAGCCGTTGCGTTTCACCAGGTGATCCAGGGGGCGGAACATTATCTGATCGAAAATGCGGTCCATCGATCCGGAGGCGACGGCTGGATGTTGTGGGCCGTTCTGACGCCGGTGGCTGGCGGGCTGTGCTGCGGCCTGCTTCTGCATTACGTCGTCCCGGGGGCTCGCGGCAGCGGAATCCCCCAGGTCAAGGTCGCATTTGCAGTCAAGGGAGGCAATCTCCCGTTCAGACAGGTCATCGGCAAGTTTCTGATCGGTGCGCTGCAGATCGGGTCCGGCGCGTCGCTCGGCCGCGAAGGGCCGACGGTCCAGATCTGCGCGGGACTGGCAAGTTTATTCGGGCGCCTGACAGCTCTCTCGCGGCAGAATATGAAGCGGCTGCTGCCGGTCGGAGCAGCGGCCGGGATAGCCGCGGCGTTCAATGCGCCGATCGCCGCCGTCACATTCGCTATCGAGGAGATCGTCGGCGACCTGGATCAGACGATCCTGTCCGGCATTGTCGTGGCCGCCGCGCTCGCATCCGTCATCGAACGCTATCTGCTTGGGTCCCATCCGGTTTTCGAGATCCATCAGCAATACGGACTCAATCATGCCTCATCCCTGGTGGTCTATGCCGCGCTTGGAGTGGCGGCCGCCCTGATCTCGGTGACGTTCACCGATTCGCTGCTGAGAGTCAGAAAGTTTTTCAGGCAATTGAAGATCATCCCGGCCTGGGCACACCCGGCGATCGGCGGCCTGATAACCGGATTGCTGGCCGTTGTCGCCATCCGCTGGCTCGGCACGGGCGGGATATACGGCGGCGGGTACGAGGCATTGTCGGAGGCGCTGGAAGGCAGGCTGGATGTTCAGATCCTCCTCGCATTGTGCGTGCTGAAGATGGCGGCCACGGTCTCGTCATACAGCAGCGGAGGAGCCGGCGGCATCTTCGCCCCGACACTGATGATCGGAGCGGCAATCGGCGGGGCTTTCGGGCATCTCGATGTCCTGCTGCTGGGCCATTCCGAACAGGAGATCGGCGCATTTGCTCTTGTCGGAATGGGCGCGGTCTTCGCCGGAATCATCCGTGCGCCGATCACTTCGGTCCTGATTATCATCGAGATGACCAACGGCTACTCACTGATTCTTCCGCTGATGATCTCGAACATGACATCCTTCGTCATGGCGCGCCGGTGGCGACCGACGCCGATCTATGAGGCACTGCTCGAGCAGGACGAAATCTATCTCCCTCATCGTAAAACCCAGGTCAGCCATGCCCTCGAACAGATCAGCGTCAGCGCTGCGATGACGACGGATCTTGTCACCCTGCCGGCGAATGGACGCGTCGGAGAGGCCCTCGAGCTGGTCGAACGACATCAATACTCCTCATTCCCGATCCTCGATGCCGAAGGGCATTTCGCCGGCCTGATAACAAAGGCGCGGCTCAGAAGATCGGCCGCCGAAAAACAGATGGACATCACGCTCGACCAACTGGCCGACAGGAAGATCCCGCTCTACCCCGATCAGCGACTGGTCAGCGCCATACTCCTGATGAACGAACTCGAAACACGGCAACTGGCCGTGGTCGACAGGGAGGATGCGCGTCGACTGATCGGACTGATCAGCATGAGCGATATCGTGAAGGCACAGGCAAAAGCCGCCCTTGAGGCAGTAGAAACGGGCAGCCCGGTAACCGAAGGCGCTAAAAAAGCCACAACCCGATCGGCTGATCCGGACCGTGAGATGGGCGTCGACTGATTCCGCTTCAGAACACGGCCACCGGGTTGAGCGGCGAGCCGGTTCCTCCGGTCACCGGAATCGGCGAAGCCGTCAGCAGAAAGTCCCATCGTTTGAGTTTTTCGCAGGTCCTGCCGAGCTCCTCGAGATCGCAGTTGTCGAAGATGTGAACTCCCATGGCGACCAGCATCAACTGGTGAACCGGATGAGTCACGCCCTCGATTCCCGACGGGAGAACATCGCTGCCCGCATCGCTGCCGATCATGGCGACGTCACGTTGACGGATCCATCGCGCGGTTGATGCATGCAGACCCGCGGCGCCTTTGTCCGGATCCCACGCGCCTTTGGCCTCCCGCCTTGTCCACCGTCCGGTTCGCAGAAAGATGACATCTCCGCTGCCGATCCTGAGTCCCGTCTTCTTCTCCCAGGCGTCGAGGTCCTCGGCATAGACGGCGGTTCCCGGCTCGAGATACGGAACGCCCTTCAGTCTCGGGATATCAATCAGGATCCCGCGGGTCATGATTCCCTGTTTGAGATTCTGGATTCCCAGCTTGCCGGCTCCCTGCTTCGTCACTTCCTCAGCCGGAAAGCCGTTGTACATCTTCCCCCTGTAGAACATATGACAGAGCGAGTCCATGTGCGTGTGCTGATAACCGTGATAGAGAACGCCGATCGAATCGACGATCCACGGACCGGGATTGCCCGATCCGGTCATAACCATATTGTGATCGTAGGGCGACGGATTATCCGCCGCGTTCTCCTTGTTGGTTTCGCGGGCAAGAGAGACAGCGGTGCCGAGTCTGACCAGAGCGGCGGCGCTTTTGCGTTTTTCAGGCGTGATCAGGTTGAGCGCGCCGAGCTGATCGTCTTTCCCCCATCGGCCCCAGTTCGACAGCTCTGTCATCCAGCGGTCGATATCTTCGCGGGTCGGATTTCTGTCGCTCCGGCGGTTCTGAGCCTGCCCGGAATCAAACGCGGCCGCACAAATGATCGCGGCCAGAAGCAGCACTGAGACTACAGCATTTTTCATGACCAGACTCCTGTGTTTGAATCAAAAATATCCCTGAGCGTGAAAGCTCAACAGGGCGCGAAAGTGAAGACGACGACGCCGATGACGAACCAGATCGCGGCGTAGATCATTCCGTATCCGATGAACTCCCTGAAGCTGACGCGGGCGATTCCGGCAATGATCATGGCCCAGAACGGCGTGACCAGATTGCCCATGTGGTCGCCGACGCTGAGCGCGAGCAAACCGCGCTGGACGCTCACTCCGACCGCCATGGCAGCCTTCGAGGTGACGAAGCCCTGGATCGCCCACTGCCCTCCGCTCGACGGGACGAAGAGCGCTACCAGGGTACCGGTCAGCGCAGCCAGCAGCGGGAACGTATACGGCGTCGAGATGGCCGCTACCATTCCGGCCATCTTCTCGCCGAGCGTCGTATGCTGAATGAGGCCCGCGACTCCGGCATACAGATGATAGATGACGATCACCGGCCAGGCAGACAGAATCGCGTGCTGCAGCGCGCGGGTGAAGCTGTGTACGCTGCGATGCAGCGCGAAGCAGAGGAAGAGAAAGATCGCGTTGAGCGAATTGATGTCGAGGCCGAGCCTTTTTGTGACGAAGTGATAGTAGAGCCAGGCGAGCAGCGCCAGCGAAAAGAGCATGGCCATGATCGAGTTGCGTTCGAGCCGTTCCGAGAAGTTCGAGACCGGCTCGGAAGCATGCTCTACCGGGTCCGCCAGCTTGTTCGCCTCGGGATACATCGAGAGCGGACGTTTCTTCCTGGGCATGAGCAGGCAGCCGGTTATCAGGAGAGCGGCCGTAAAAACTATCTCGTGAATGATCGCCGCCGGCGCCCAGATGGTCGAACTGAGAGGAAGTATTCCGATCGTCGATTCCAGAAAATGTCCCGGCGTCGCCATCAGCAGCGCCGCGCTCGAGGAGAATCCGAACTGCCAGAGGGCATTGGCCGCCCAGACCGATGCCAGCAGGAAGAGGAAATCGACCTCGATACCTTTCCGTTCCGCTTCCCTCGCGAAATAGACGGCGATGATCGGGCCGAGCGCGACTCCGAGCCCCCAGTAGAAATATGAAAGAACGGCATTCAGAAGCACCGCGACGATGACGACCTGATTGGTCGTTTTGGGCAGGCTCGAAAGCCAGCGCACCGATTTCCTGAAGACCACCGTCTGTCCGAGCACCGAGCTGAGCACGATGATCAGCGTCATCTGCATCGTGAATGGAAGCAGCATCCACAGCCCCCGATACCACGCATCCATCGTTTTATCGACAGTGTTGCCGAACAGCAATGCGCAGACGAACAGAAACAAGAGAAGAAAGATGGCTGCCGTAATTGCATCGGGCACGAAGCGACCCATAAGACGGACGAAACGATCCGCCCAGGTTTCCTGATTCATCTCAATCATTTCTCCTTTGTAACAACTCAGCTTGAAGAAGAGAGGCGGAGATACCGCCGGCCTGCAGGATGTTGCCGCGACAGGCTTCAATTGCTATGCTAAGTCCGTAAAACGGGTCGGAAAGACTTCCTGCCC